>JAUCGK010000356.1 GCA_030378085.1 Candidatus Parabeggiatoa sp. HSG14 | reverse complement strand
TTGTGGGTAAAGATTAGCGTACACAGGGGGAAGTCCCAAAATAGAAAAATTAAAGCAAAGTGTCGAATGATGTTTGGTTCCACCCGTGTACGGGGGGTTAGGGGGGTGTCCCCAAAATCTGTTACAATCAGCAAATTTTTCGTGATTAATACATTCTTAATTGAGAGGGTATCTTTAGAAATTAAACTTTTTGGTTTTTTATTAATCGAATAGCAAGAAGTAACTAATGACAAATAAAATTTTAATTGTAGATGATGAACCAAACAATTTAGACGTGCTGCGAGATTGTTTGTATGATGCTGGTTTTAAGGTGATGGTAGCCAAAGATGGAGAAAAAGCCCTCAAACGAATTGCTCATACCAAACCGGATTTAATCTTGTTGGATATTATAATGCCGGGAATGGATGGGTTTGAAACTTGCCGCCGTTTGAAACAGAATGAAGTGACAAAAGATACACCTATTATCTTCATAACTGCTAAAACGGAAACAGTTAATAAAGTGAAGGGACTAAAGATGAATGCCGTTGACTACATTACCAAACCTTTCCAGCCTAAGGAAGTCATTGCACGGGTCAACAAACATTTGACGATTCACAATTTGCGGAAACAATTGGAAGTACAAAATACTCAATTGCAAAACTATGTTTATCATTTGGAAAGTTTAGCTAGTTTAGGGAAAGCTATTAATGGGGCCAAAAGCATGACTGAAATGATGAATAATGCCTTGCAAGTAACATTAGCAGTGTTCAATTGTGACCGTGCTTGGCTTCTATATCCCTGTGAACCAAATGTTTCCAGTTTGCAAGTACCGATGGAGGTTACAAGAGCAGAATATCCTGGTGCTAACGTTTTAAATACCGATATTCCAATGGATCCAAAGATATCTAAGGTTATGAAAACCACCTTGTCGGCAAACGGCCCAGTTGCTTTCGGGCCAAACTATAAAAACAAAATTCCCTCAATAATTAACGAAAAGTTCTCGGTTCAGTCCCAGTTATGTTTAGCTATCCAGCCCAAAACTGGCAAACCATGGCAGTTTGGAATCCATCAATGTTCTCATGCTAGAATATGGACTGAAACTGAAATTAAATTATTTCAGGAGTTTGGACAACAAATTGGTGTTAGTTTAGAACTTTCAATTTCAGTTGAAGAACTACAAAAGACTCAAGAACGTTTATCTCGTAAATTCTATCATAATTTTGTTGGTGCTTCTAAACTAATGCAGGTAATTTACCAAACTATTGATGATGTAGCAAGTAGTGAAGCATCCATTTTAATTACCGGCGAATCCGGCACTGGTAAAGAACTGTGTGCAGAAGCTATTTACAAGGAAAGTAAGCGTGCGGATAAACCTTTTATGATATGTAATTGTGCGGTTATTCCAGCAAATTTGCTAGAGAACCATTTATTTGGCCATGCCAAAGGAGCTTTTACTGGAGCAGATGATGAGCAAAATGGGCTAGTAACACAAGTAAATGGTGGGACTTTGTTTTTAGATGAAATTGGTGAATTGTCACTTTCAATGCAAAGTAGCTTATTGCGTTTTGTGCAAACTAAGACTTTTCATAAAGTGGGTAGCCATAAACCAGAAAAAGCGGATGTTCGGTTAATTTATGCGACCAATCGGAATTTGTTAATAGAAATCAAAGCAGGGCGATTTAGAGAAGACCTTTATTTTCGTATTAATCCAGTTGAGATAAACTTACCGGCTTTATGTGAACGTGGGCAAGATATTTTGTTGTTAGCCGAATTTTTTCTGTTTAAGTTTGCCAAACAAGAACAGAAAGATTGGCGAGGTTTTAGTCACGAGGCTGAGAAAATGCTTTTAAAATATGAGTGGCCGGGTAATGTACGTCAGTTACAGGGAGTTATTCATAGTTTGGTGATATTGGGTAAAGGAAATGTTATTACTGTTGAGATGTTAAAAGCTAAAATCAGTACAGACATTAAAAATGAGGATTCCTATTTTCTGTCTTCAGGTAATTTGTTGAATAGTGATGAAAAGCCAAATGTTATATTAACCTCAAATGATGTTGTTCGCCCTCTTGAGGAAATTGAACAAGAGGTGATTAATAAAGCTATTGAATGTTGTAATGGCAGTGTGGTCAAAGCGGCGAAGTTATTGGGTATTAGTAGGTCTACTATTTACCGAAAGCAGCAAAGAAAACCTAGTAAATAACTTCACGTTTTGCAAATCCATCCCCTGCCCTTCCTTCATAAATATTGAAGTTCCCCTCTCTCCCTGTTATTTCAAAATGGAACGTGTAACATTGGCACGTTCCAAAATGGAACATCAACACGTTCCAAAATGGAACATTGTTCTATTTTGGAACATTGTTTTATGACTTTAAATCTAGTCTTATTTTGAAAATATCTCATAATAAACAATTAGTTAATGTTGAAATTACTCAATTGGAATACTTGTTGCTTTACTAATGCAAATTATATGATTAGGAATCTAAATTTTTTAACTTACTCCACACCGCATGGAAACAAGAAAACAATAATCGCTATTTAATTATGAAACTTCATTTTTCTTCTTCAGAAATTTTAGCAAATTGTGAGAAAGAGCTGACCATTTCCCTAACTACAGATAATACTATTCGCCCTTTTAGTGATATTGAACAAGAAGTGATTGCTAAGGCTGTTGAATATTGTGATGGTAATGTGGTTAAAGCAGCAAAATTATTGGGTATTGGTAGGACTACTATTTACCGAAAGAGGCTTGGGGATAAATCCCCAAGCTAAAAGCTAAAGTCTGCTAAAGCAGACTAACATAACGACGCATTTTTCTCTGGTTCCTACGCGCCTGCGTGGGAATCCAGTCGGGACGCGCCAGCGTTATTATAGCATTTCCCGATTGCGTCAGGTACAAGTTCCCTCCTCAATTTAAGGAGGGGATTTAGGGGAGGTTGTACTTTATCCAATTGGGAAACGCTATATAGCATTTCCCGATTGCGTCAGGTACAAGTCCCCTCCTCAATTTAAGGAGGGGATTTAGGGGAGGTTGTACTTTATCCAATCGGGAAACGCTATAACCTAAAATTCTTTATTGCTCAAGTACAAGCCTTTATTAAAGAATATCAAATAGAAGAATTGAGTGAATGGCTTGAAAGAGAAATGACGAATGATGAAGTAGGTAAAACATAAAAAAACACAATTAGATACAAACATGATAAACATTCCAAATTACCAAATCACTCAACAAATCTACGAAAGTGCTAACTCCCAAGTCTATCGTGCTTTGCGAAATAAGGATAATCAGCCGATTATCCTTAAAGTCCTCAAAGAAGACTATCCCACACCCGAAGAGCTAACGCGCTACCGGCAAGAATATGATATTACCCGCCACTTAGCCGATGTTGATGGTATTATAGATGCTTACAGCATTGAAAAATACCACAATACGCTTGTGATATGTCTGGAAGATTTTGACGGTGAATCCTTAAAACACTGGCTAACGAAACGCACGTTTACCTTAGACGAATTACTTAAACTTGCCATAACTGCCACCGATATTTTGGGGCAAATTCACCAACGAAATATTATCCATAAGGATATCAATACCACCAATTTGGTTTTAAATCCCGACACTGGTGTATTGAAAATTGTTGATTTTGGGATTTCCACCCAATTAACCAAACAACATTTGCGGCTTAAAAATCCTGATGTGTTAGAAGGCACTTTAGCTTATCTTTCTCCGGAACAGACTGGACGGATGAACCGTGCTTTAGATTATCGCACCGATTTTTATTCATTAGGGATCACTTTTTACGAATTATTTGCTGGAAAGATGCCCTTTGAATCGAAAGATGCGATGGAGTTAGTACATTGCCACATTGCCAAACAACCTACGCCCCCTCATCAGATCAATCCTGATTTGCCCCCTGTAA
>JAUCGK010000355.1 GCA_030378085.1 Candidatus Parabeggiatoa sp. HSG14 | reverse complement strand
TAAATGATGATTATGTCAAATTCATCCGTTTTGCCCAATGGCGAATTAATACAACGGGTTATGGAATTTTGGGTTTTGTAACCAATCATGGTTATTTGGATAATCCCACTTTTCGAGGAATGCGTCAGGCATTAATGCAGGATTTTGATGAGATTTATATACTTGACTTGCATGGAAATTCTAAGAAGAAAGAGAAATGTCCAGACGGTAGTGTTGATAAAAATGTGTTTGATATTCAACAAGGTGTGGCTATTGGAATCTTTGTTAAACATAAATCTAAACAGACTGTCAAAGTATTTCACGCTGAACTATGGGGAGAACGTAAAGGTAAATATGCTTGGTTAGAAGAACAAGATGTTAAATCAACAGATTGGAAAGAATTGAAACCTACTTCACCGTTTTATTTGTTTATTCCTCAGAACACAGAATTATTGGATGAATATGAAAAAGGATGGAAAATAACTGACATAATGCCGATTAATTCTGCTGGTATTGTCACTGCTAGAGATAATCTGACTATCCATAAATCACCACAAGCTCTTATAGAAACAGTCAAAGATTTTGTATCCTTGCAACCGGAATCTGCCCGAGAAAAATATCAATTGGGTAAAGATGCCAAAGATTGGCAAGTGCATTTGGCTCAAACTGATATTGAGAGTCACAATATTGATGATTCCTATGTGACTCCTATTTTATATCGCCCCTTTGACAAACGATATAGTTATTACACTGGTAGGAGTCAAGGATTTCTTTGTAGACCAAGAACCAGTATTATGTATCATATTATGGGATTAAACAATTCTTGTTTATTTTTTTCAAGAGGTGCTTCTAAAGCTAAACCATTTAATCACATTTTTTGCTCAGATTCTCCCATTATTGCCAGAGGTTTTCCAGATGCAAGCTGTATTGCTTATTTTAGTCCATTATATCTTTACCCAAACGAAAAAGACGAATTTCTTAACGGTAATGGCAAACCTAAACCAAAAAGAAAACCCAACTTTGCCCCCAACTTCATCAAGGATATAGAAACCCGTCTAAGCCTAAAATTCATAGACGACGGCACAGGCAATTTAAAAACCACAATTGGCCCCGAAGACGTTTTTCATTACATGTACGCCATCTTCCACAGCCCAACTTATCGCCAACGCTATGGGGAATTTCTCAAAATAGACTTCCCCCGTTTACCCTTAACCAGCGACAAAAAGCTATTCAAACAACTCGCCAAATTGGGAAAACAATTGGTAACAATTCACTTAATGGAAGCAGATATTGAGACAGAAAGCAGTTATCCCATCGAAGGCGATAACCTGGTTGATAAAATCACTTACAAAAGCGAAAAAGTCTACATCAACAAAACTCAATATTTTGATAACGTCAAAGAAAATGTTTGGCAATTTCATATTGGTGGCTATCAAGTCTGTCAAAAATGGCTCAAAGACAGAAAGGGTAGAGAACTGAGTTATGAGGATTATGAACATTATTTTTATATTCTAGCCGCTTTAGAACAAACCATTGACTTAATGGAAAAAATTGATGCAACCCTCCCTGAATTTCCCTTGTCCTGAACAATTGGATTTAAGCTTCGATAATTTATCTCCACAACCAGTGATTTGGCAATGGAATGAATTATCGCCTCATGTAAGAGAAGTTATTCTTGAAATGTCTGGTTTTAGTACCAAAGCTATTATACCTAAACAAAACGCAAAGGAAGTCGAACCTTGGATAAAATGTACCTTGAATTGGATAATGGAATTAGTTAGCAAAGGTTGGGTTGATTTGCGTTTTAATGAAAAATAACCAAGGTTAAAACAATTACTCAGGAATAATGCTACCCTTGGAATGAGGATTTTATAATTTCCAAAACTTGAAGTTGTCAAACCTGACAGGTTTTTAAAACCTGTCAGGTTTAGGATTTTATTAAATCCTGAATACTTATTTCCTGATTATAACAAATTTTGGGGACACCTACCTTTTTACCCCCCTAACCCCCCGTACACAGGGAAAAGTCCCAAAATAGAAAAATTAAAGCAAAGTGTCGAATGATGTTTGGTTCCACCCGTGTACGGGGGGTTAGGGGGGTATGGTGTCCCAAAAATCTGTTACAATCAGCTTATTTCAATTTGAGGAATTTTTCAAAAGGCAATGTTCTCTTACGAGTCAAGTCAACTTTGAAGGTACTGGGATTCTCAATTTCCTCAGTCGTACATCGCTTCAACTGTGCTTCTACAAAACCAGCCGGCAAAACGACCAAAAAACCTTCCACGTCAACATCAGGAGAATCAATGTTCACCTCACCATCTAAACCTAACCTCGAAGAAGCACTGGTTAAGCTATCTGGCGATTTGATAAAGTGTTCAGCAACAATCCGAATATTGCCACCATGCCCTTCATCAGCCTGAGCAATAATTTTTCCTTTATCCATAATAACAAAAGTGGGGTTTTCAATATTGATATTGCCACCGTCACCAACGCCACCGTGCACGCTGGTAGTTATTTTACCACCTTGTAACAGAGTATAATTTGTGGTATTTATTTCAATATTACCACCACTAGAATTAGCTGCCAAAGTAGCAATTTTGGCTTTGTCAATTAATCTGATTGTATCAGCATTAACTATTATATTACCAGCTTGACCACCAATTTCATCGACAACTTTTGAATTGCTTGAGATACCACTAGTAATATAGTTACCGAAAAGTTCACTAAAAATTCCTCCAGAAGCTGTCAATTCATTTGTTTTAATACTGACAAAACCAGCATTTCCTAATCCAAGAGAATTAGAACTTATTTTTCCGCCATCGAAAAGATTTATTTTACCCGCCTCTAATTCGATATTTCCAGCATCACCGGTATTATAACTAGAAGCAACGTTGGGTATAGGGAGAGTACTCGCTAAAATAGAACTCATCATACCAACTTCATCTTTTCCAGATAAAGTAAGAGTGTCGGTAACTTTGACGCTGATATTACCACTTTTTCCAGAGCCAAAAGTGTTACTTCCAATTTGAGCACCATTGGTTAGAATAAGGTTCCGTGCTTCTACTTCTACATTTCCCCCTTGGCCAACACCAAAAGTAACCGTGGAGATTACACTAGGTACTAATATTTCGTACATATACTTGCCTGAAAAAGACAGAGTTTCAGCTACCTTAATGGAAATCGAACCGGCACTGCCAATTCCAACTACATCTGTACGAATTATTGCACCATTACTTAAATCTAAGTATTTGGTAGATAAATTAATTCTTCCTCCATGTCCACTCCCAAACGAGCTGGAAGATATGTATGAATAGTTTTTGGCTCCATCTAAAATTATGTTATCGGCCCAAATATTTATCAATCCTCCCAGTTGTCTGCCAAAAGTTTCGCCGGTTATATCACTGTTAATTAATTTTAATAGTCCAGCACGGATAAAAATGTCTCCGCCTCCTATGCCAGAGGTTGTTATTTTACTGTGGTCAATTACGAAATCTCCGGTTCCTGCATCGACATCTAACCCTGATTCTGTGGGGATGACTTCACCTTTAGATGCGACACTGGCCAGATTGACTCGTCCATTTGGAGCAGCTAGTTGAGTAGTAAATTCCTTGCTAAAAACTGATACTTTACCGAAAATAGATAACAATTCACCACTCATAGTTAAATCACCGCCAATTAATGATAAAGTTTTGCCCTCAACAACAGACAGAGTGCTATCTTGCAAGGTAATAGTTGTTGGAGTATCTGTCAAAAAACCGAATGCCTCAACCGGGGCAACAGTCAATAAACTATCACTTGGATAACGCGCATCAAACCGCCCGTTTTCTCCCAATCGCAAATAATCGGCAGTGCTAGCATGAAAACTACCTTGCACATCTAATTTAGCATTGGGACCAAACATTATCCCATACGGATTAAGAAAATACATATCCGCATTAGGAA
>JAUCGK010000515.1 GCA_030378085.1 Candidatus Parabeggiatoa sp. HSG14 | reverse complement strand
GACACCCCCCTAACCCCCCGTACACAACCCCCCGTACACAGGGGGAAGTCCCAAAATAGAAAAATTAAAGCAAAGTGTCGAATGATGTTTGGTTCCACCCGTGTACGGGGGGTTAGGGGGGGTGTCCCCAAAATCTGTTACAATCAGAAATAATAAAATGCCTGCTGTAAATTTTTGGTAACAAATTTGGAGTTCAAAGCAGAGCTTTGTCATTTTGTCATGTCAAAAAATTTACAGTAAGAAATATCTTATCCCAATTTGAAAAATCAAGCCTTAACCATAAGGAAGGGAGTTCAATTTGGTGTTCAGGAAAGTAGCTTCACTTCATGAACGAAATAACCATAAAACACAAATGAATAACGTACTCGCTCAATACAACTTATTGATAAAGGAAATTGAAGAACTGGTAGGAAAAGTTAAGTTTTCACCGAAAGTGAACTTAAAATTAGAGAGAATTGAGCATTTGCTTAACTTATTAGGAAACCCACAAAATGATTTTCCTTTAGTTCATGTGGGTGGCACTTCTGGTAAGGGTTCTACATCTACCATGATTTCAAATATCTTAAGCGGTTCAGGGTATAAAACAGGCTTATACCTTTCTCCCTATTTACAAATTATTAACGAAACATGCCAAATTAATAACAAACCCGTCAAAACCAGTGATTTTCTAAATACGTACAGTAACATAAAACCAGCCATTATGGAGGTTGCAAAGAATAATCAATTTGGGTGTCCCAGTTATTTTGAAGTTAAATTTGCTATTTCATTATGCCTTTTTAGGCAGCACAAAATAGATGTTGGTGTTATAGAAGTGGGTATAGGCGGGACATTTGATGCGACGAATGTGATAGATGCAAAAGTTGCTGTTCTTGTTAGTGTGGGTTTAGATCATATAGAAATACTTGGGGAGACGATTGAAGAGATTGCTAAAAATAAGGCGGGCATTATTAAACATAATCAATATGTGATAAGCGGTTTCAAGCAACCTTCAACCCAACTGATTGTTAAAAACCAATGTGATGAAAAAAAAGCAACCCTATTTCAACTGGGTAAACACATTCAATGTCAATATGATATCTTGACAGGCAAGGCAACCATTAAAACCCCTAATAATCAGTATAACGATTTACAATTAAATTTAGTGGGTCATTTTCAAGCTGAAAATGCAGCTTGTGCCATCATGGCTATCGAACTGCTTAAGGGATTTCAATGTGATATCGATATCATAAGAAAAAGCTTTCAAAATACCTTTATAGCAGGCAGATTAGAAATTGTCCAAGAAAACCCACTGGTTATTTTAGATGGGGCACATAATCCTGAGAAATTTGGAAAAGCAAGTCGTTATATAACCGAAAAATATGCTGATAAGAGTCTTGTTATGATTTTATCTATTAAAGCGGGTAGAGCGATAAATAACGAATTAATTTCAAAAATCGCTAAAACAAATGTGAATCACATTATTGTGACTTCCTTTAAAACAAAAGGTATATGGGAATCTTTACCCGCAAAAGAACTAGCCCAATACTTGAAAGAAGAAAATCCTCATTTATTAATCGACATAATAAATTCTCCCATAAACGCAGTTAAATTTGCATTGGAAAAATTTTCAAAACCTCACTCCCTTATTTGGATAACGGGTTCACTCTTGCTTGTGGGTGATACACGAGAATATTGGTATCCCTCTGAAAAAATGCTTATTGAATTAGAACAATAAGTAGTTTTTTTCTGATACACCATTGCCATTGAACCTCAAGTACAAGAAGAGGACTTCCAAAAAGAGAGTCGTACCAAAAAGCAGAGTAAAGTGCCTGAAGTGCTGATTTCTGAATCGCTTAGGAATATGCACAAAATAAAATCGACAACTAAACCTGACAGGTATTTCTTTGCTGATTATAACGAATTTTGGGGACACCCCCTAACCCCCCGTACACAGGGGGAAGTCCCAAAATAGAAAAATTAAAGCAAAGTGTCGAATGATGTTTGGTTCCACCCGTGTACGGGGGGTTAGGGTAGGCTGTGCAGCCTGAGCTTTTTTAGCTTCATATTTTTCATGCTGTTTTTATGTTGTTTTAAAATCGAATCAACTTATATTATCGTTCCCAAGTTTTACTTGGGAACGCACTGCCCAAGAAGCTCTGCTTCGAGAAAAACCAAAAGAATCGCTCAATCTCAGAAAACTTCAATGAAACAACCTTGTCGAAGCAAAGCTTCTTGGCAGTGCGTTCCCAAATAAAATTTGGGAACGATAAAAACGATAAAAATCCCGAACACCTATGATGTTTCCAGATTTAACAGGTTAATGTTTTTCTGTGGTTCAGTTCTGTAATGATAAAGAATTTCAGCGATTTGGATTGGTTTATAAAAGTGAACTCTTGATTTTTTTATGACAGTATCAAGTGCTTTTTTTGCCTTATCTAAATTTAGCTGTCATTGCAACTGATCCCATATTTCTAATTGCTTGCGTGGTGGCATTGCCTGTTTTTTATTTCTGATGCTTTTTAACATTTCCTCAGCAACTGCTTTTATGACAGAAACTGTTACGCTATTGCCTGCTTGTTTTCTTATTTGTGTATATGGTACGACTATTTTGAAGCTATCAGGGAATCCTTGTAGTCTAAGTAATTCTCTCGGAGTTAGTCTTCTAATTCCATTTACAACCAAGTAGTTGTATGAAGCGCCAGCTCTCAATGCACATGAATGTTCAAGAGCAGATATGTTTCCGCTTTTATTTTCATGCCAAATGGAAGGAACAGGATAATTGGATTTTACTTTTTCAAATCTCTTTTTTTTTATTTTTTCCGAAACAAAATATTGTTTATCAACCTTTTCGTCTTTTTCCAATATATCCGCTAAATTAGGTTTTATTCCCAATGGCTTTGGAAATGAAAATTCAATATTTTCTTTGAAACCCACAATAATTGTTCGTTCCCTTTTTTGAGGTATACCAAAATCTAGCGAATTTAATATTGTATGATGTACAAAATAACCTAAATCTTCCAAATGTTTAATTATTATTTTAAAAGTTTTTCCCTTGTCATGTGATTTTAGGTTTTTAACATTTTCTAGCATAAAAGTATAAGGGCTTTTAATTCTAAGTATTTCTTCTATGCTAAAAAAAAGTGTTCCTCTAGTATCTGCAAAACCTTTCTGATCTCCACATATACTAAAAGCCTGGCATGGGAAGCCTCCCAGCAATAGATTATGATCGGGGATTTCACTTGGGTTTATTTTTGTTATGTCTCCATAGGGTCGTTCGTTAAAATTTGCTTCATACGTATCTTGAGCAAAACTATCCCACTCGGATGAAAAAACACATTCACCTCCTATAGACTCGAATCCAAGTCTAATTCCACCTATTCCTGCAAAAAGGTCAATACATGTAAATTTATTTATATTCTGTTTCATATTACATTTTCACCATTTTTATGACAAACAGGAATCTACTGTGTTTGCAAAAAATTATAATGAGTTATTATCGTCATCTTGTTGTTGGGTTAAAAAATCTCTGATAGTCGGATTATTGCCTGTGGCTGGATCATCAATAGCAATACTTTCTACTTCATCCAATCTATTTTCAAGGCAATAGATTTTTTCTTTAAGATATCTTCATTTGATATCTTATATCACCAATTTCTGAACGATTTAGCTTAGTTTAGTGTCCTTTTTATAAAATTGAAAGTCTCGTGTTTAATAAATGCAAATTTTCTTTTTGTAAATGCTAAAAAAAATAATATCAAGCTAAAAAACGTTTTAATATTTTAGCACTTATAATTAATGCTGATTTTTAAAAGGAATTCAGAGGTAAATTTAATATCTGATGTTACGCAGATAGCTTTCAAACTGGAGTGCAAAATTGAGGACACCCCCCTAACCCCCCCGTACACAGGGGGAAGTCCCAAAATAGAAAAAGCAAAGTGTCAAATGATGTTTGGTTCCACCCG
>JAUCGK010000049.1 GCA_030378085.1 Candidatus Parabeggiatoa sp. HSG14 | reverse complement strand
AATCTTATAATCATGAGTAGTTGTCGTTTATTTTTGTAATGGCACTTGAGAAAGAAATTTCGTACTCAGTCCCTTATTTATAAGCATCAACGTAAAAATACTTATGTTACAGAATGAAAATGCTAGAGTGCTTATGGGTGTGATTAAAAGTGCATGGCAAAATAAATTTTGGACTCTGAACCGCCCAAAATAAATTTTGGACTCCAACACCCTGCTAGAGGAGTCCAAAATTTATTTTGGAAGATAGGATAGCTTCGTTCCAAAATTTATTTTGGAAGGAAGATTGAATAAAGAATAAAAAATTAAAAATGAACACTTCTCAACCAGATGTATCAAAAGCTAATCTCTTAGTTGTTGATGATATTCCTGCTAATTTACGTTTGTTAACAGAAATGCTCACAAAGCATAATTACACCGTGAGACCAGTATCCGAGGGATTTAGGGCATTGACAGCTATACGAACAAAATTACCTGATTTGATTTTGCTTGACATTATGATGCCAAATATGAATGGTTATGAAGTCTGCAAACAATTGAAAGCGGATACACGAACTCGTGACATTCCCATTATTTTTCTCAGTGCTTTAAATGAAGTGTTGGATAAGGTGGAAGCTTTTTCTGTTGGTGGTGTAGACTTTATCAGCAAGCCTTTTCAAGTGGAAGAGGTTTTGGCTCGTGTTGAAACGCACCTTACTTTGCGTCGTTTGCAAAAACGTCTTCAGACACAAAATGATCAACTACAACACGAAATAGCAGAACGCCAGCAAGTAGAGAAAGCATTGCGTCAAAAAAATGAGAAATTAGCTAATACGTTACAACAATTAAAAACCACTCAAAAAGAATTGATTCAAGCAGAGAAAATGGCCGCATTAGGACAATTGGTTGCTGGCGTTGCCCATGAAATCAATACACCACTGGGTGCCATTCAATTATCTGTAGATAATATCAGTGCATTTTTAAGCGAAACATTGACTCAATTACCTGTTTTTTTTCAATCATTACCCGAAACACAACAACATGATTTTTTTGCACTATTACAAAAATCCCTCCAAAATGAAATGACTTTATCTGCTCGGGAGCAGCGTCGTTTAAGAAAACTCTTGATTCCGCAATTAGAAAAATATGGCATTGATAATGCTACAAATATTGCTGATACTTTGGTAGAAATGGGAATTAATGAGGATATTGACCATTTTTCATCCTTATTAACCGCTGAAAATTATAAAATAATTTTAGACATTGCTTATCAACTGGTTAGTTTACAACAAAGTACTCAAACTATCGCTTCCGCTTCTCAACGCGCTGCCAAAGTGGTGTTTGCCTTAAAAAGTTTTGCCCGTTTTGATCACACCAGTGAAAGAGTGGAAGCCAATATTCAGGAAAGCATTGAAATTGTCCTAACCCTTTATCATAATAAATTTAAACACGGTATTGAAGTCAATCGTTTTTATGATAATGATATACCACTTATCTCATGTTATCCTGATGAACTTAATCAAGTTTGGACTAATATTATTCATAATGCATTGCAGGCAATGGATTACCAAGGGACTTTAAATATTGCCATAACACGACAAGAAAATTATTTACTCATTAGTTTTACAGATAGTGGTAAAGGTATTGAAGACGATATTAAATCAAAAATCTTTGAACCATTTTTTACGACTAAAGCGCGAGGAGAAGGGAGCGGTTTAGGATTAGATATTGTCAAGAAAATTATTGATAAACACGAGGGTAAAATAGAGGTTGAAAGTGTTCCAAGTAAAACAACATTTACGGTGTTTTTACCAGTGTTATTGAAAAGTGGAAATGAAATTTTACTAAATAATTATGAAATCGAATGAAAAAGCAGTCATTTTATGTGTTGATGATGAAGTGGTCATATTGAACAGTCTTAAAAAACAACTTAAAAACGCTTTTGGTGATACTTATGGTTATGAAATAGCCGAAAGTGCTGATGAAGCCATGGAAATCATCGAAGAAATGAACGAAGATAAAAAAACTATTCTCTTAATTGTTTCTGATTGGTTAATGCCAGGAATGAAAGGCGATGAGTTTTTGATTCATGTCCACCAAAAATTTCCCTATATCATCACAATTATGTTGACAGGGCAAGCTGATGAGGAAGCAATTCAACGTGCAATGGAACAAGCTAACCTGTATTGTTGTTTATACAAACCTTTGAATACAGAAAAATTAATTAAAACTATCCAATCAAGTTTAGTAAATTATGAATAAACTCGCTATCTTATGTGTTGATGATGAACAAACTATGCTTAATAGTCTCAAAACAGCACTGAAACGGATACTTGGCGAAGGATATCTCATTGAAACAATTGAAGATGCTCAAGAAGCCTTAGCCGTACTTGATGAATTGTGGCAGGATGGTTATGAAATACCTATTGTTATTTCTGACTACATTATGCCTAATATGAAAGGGGATGAATTATTAAGGCGTATTCATGCCATTTTACCTAAAACCCTCAAAATTATGTTGACAGGACACGCCACTATAGAGGCAATGGGATATGCCATCAACTATGCTAATCTTTATCGATATATTGCTAAACCTTTAGATTTAAATGATTTTTACTTAACTATTAAAGAGGCTTTAAACAGCTATTTTCAGGCAAAAAAACTGGAACAATTTTATGCAAATTTGGAAATTAAAATTGATCACCGTACCCGTGAATTGCATGAAAAAAATGTTGAACTTCAACGAGAAATAACCGAACGCAAACAAGCTGAGGAAAAATTGCAAAGCAATTTTCAATTTTTAGAAACCCTCATGGATACCATGCCTATTCCCTTATTTTATAAAAATGCTTCAGGGAAATTTTTAGGGTGCAATAAAACTTTTTCAAATTTTGTGGGTAAAACAGAAGAACAAGTGATTGGTAAGACGGTTAAGGAAACTTGTTCTAAAAAATATGCTGACTTATATTATCAAGCGGATCAAGAGATTTTACGTCATCATGAAAAACAAACTTATGAAACAAAAATTTATCATGCTGATGGTTCAGAACGTGATATCATTATTAGTAAAGCGATATTTTTTCAAGCCAACGATAGAATTGGGGGAATTGTAGGTTCTTTTATTGATATCACAAAACTGAAGCAAACAGAAACTCAATTACAACAGGCAAAACAAGCGGCTGAAACTGCCAACCGTGCAAAAAGTGCTTTCATTGCCAATATGAGCCATGAACTTCGCACTCCACTCAATGCGATTTTAGGTTATACTCAAATTTTTAATCAAGATAGTTCCTTAACAACATCGCAAAAAGAAGGAATCGACATTATTCATCGTAATGGTGAATATTTACTCACTCTGATTAATGATATTTTAGATATATCCAAAATTGAAGCGAATAAATTAGAACTCGTGTTGATTGATTTTCGCTTACCCGTATTTATTAAAGGAATTGTTGATTTATTTCATCTACGTGCTTTGAAAAATGAGATTACCTTTATTTATGAACCATCATCACAATTACCTGATGGCATTCATGCTGATGAAAAGCGGCTACGGCAAATTTTGCTTAATTTATTGAGTAATGCCGTAAAATTTACTCATCAGGGTAGTATTACGTTTGCTGTTAATTATCGCAAAAAAACTGTGCTTTCAAGCAACTTGAATTCTGGAAAGCTCTATTTTCAGGTAAAAGATTCTGGCCTTGGTATTGCTGAAGAAGATTTAGATAAAATTTTTCTTCCTTTTCAACAAGTAGGTATCCAAAGCCAAATGATAGAGGGAACGGGTTTAGGTTTACCTATCACAAAAACGTTAATTGATATGATGGGTGGGAAAATCCAGGTTAAAAGTGAATTAGGCAAAGGCAGTACTTTTGAATTTGAAATTGAGATTCAAGAAATTTCTCATGTAGAAAATGACACAACCACACCTTCTTCAAGAATTATTGGTTTCAAAGAAAAAAAAGAGGATGGAAGAAAAAAAGGAGAAAATTATAAAATTTTAGTGGCAGATGATAAGTTGCAAAATCGCTCTTTATTTATTGATTTACTTAAACCTTTAGGGTTTGAGATATATGAAGCCACAAATGGTATTGAAACACTTGAAAAAGTACATGAATACCATCCTGATGCAATTTTAATGGATTGTGTCATGCCAAAAAAGGATGGTTTAGAATGTATTCAAAAAATTCGCCAAAACTTTCAGCCAAAAGAAATGGTTATCATTGCAATATCAGCAAATGTGTTCACATATCATCAACAGGCTTGTTTAGAGGCAGGTTGTCAAGAATTTTTACCAAAACCCGTTGAACTCAGCAAATTATTGCAATTATTGGCAACCTATTTACGGTTAGAATGGATTTATGAAGAACCCATTTCTCATATTTCAATAACTCCTAAAAATGACACGCTATTTATTGGTCCATCAAAAACACAAGCTGCTGAACTATTAGAACTCATTATGACAGGTTATATTCAAGGCATCATAAAATATGCTCAGGCACTTGAACTTAAAGATGCTAAATTACAGCCATTTGCAAAAAGAGTTCATCAATTGGCAGAAAATTTTGATGACGTAAAACTTGAAGAATTGGTAAGAACTTATTTGTAAAGAAATTTATACTATATTTTTTCTGATTATAACGAATTTTTGGGGACACCCCCTAACCCCCCGTACACAGGGGGAAGTCCCAAAATAGAAAAAGCAAAGTGTCGAATGATGTTTGGTTCCACCCGTGTACGGGGGGGTTAGGGGGGTGTCCCCAAAATCTGTTACAATCAGTATTTTTTCGCAAAATAAATTTTGCACTCCCGTAGAGACACACGGCCGTGTGTCTCTACTTTCAGAAGTAACATCAATTAATCAAACAAAATCTCAATTTCAAACAAGGTGATATCTCAATAATAAAAAATGACTAAAAAAATCAACCATACAGAACCACTCATTAAAATTCGTGGCCTTAGCTTTGCGCGAGGTGATCGCTGGATTTTTGATGATATTGATATAGATATACCCAGTGGTAAAGTCACTGCCATTATGGGACCCAGTGGTACAGGTAAAACCACATTGTTACGTTTGATAGGTGGACAACTAAAACCACACGCGGGTCATATTGAAGTAGATGGTTTAAATGTTCAACAGTTATCAACTTCAAAACTTTATGCGTTGCGTAAACGCATGGGTATGTTATTCCAAAGTGGTGCATTGCTAACCGATTTAAATGTTTTTGAAAATGTTGCTTTTCCTTTACGTGAACATACCAAATTACCAGAATCCTTGATTCGTCATTTAATCCTAATGAAATTAAATGCAGTCGGTTTACGTGGTGCGCGTGATTTGATGCCCAGTCAACTATCGGGAGGAATGGCACGACGAGTTGCTTTGGCAAGAGCTTTAGTTTTAGACCCGATGATGATTATGTATGATGAGCCGTTTACAGGACAAGACCCGATTTCTATGGGTGTGTTAGTCCGTCTTATCCGTTCTGTGAATGATGCTTTGGGTTTAACCAGTATTATTGTGTCACACGATGTACATGAAACAGCAGAAATTGCGGACGTGATTCATGTGATTTCTAATGGTAAAGTGGTTGGTACTGGTGCGCCTAATGAGTTAAAGAGTTCTGGTTCTGCTTGGGTTAAACAATTTATCAACGCTGAATCCGATGGCCCTGTGCCATTCCACTATCCTGCACCGGATTATACTGAAGACTTATTGGGGAGTGCGTCATTATGATAGATCAATTTCAGCATTTAGGGAGTGCAGTTTTAGGCATTTTTGAACGTTTAGGACGCGGACATGTCTTTTTGATGCGAGTATTGGCTGGCATACCTTGTTTATTTATGCGCCCCTCTTTAATCGTTACCCAAATCTATGGCGTTGGCGTACTTTCTTTAACTATTATTATTGTGTCAGGAACTTTCGTTGGGATGGTGTTAGGTTTACAAGGTTATAATACCTTAGTCGATTTTGGGGCCACAGAATCATTAGGTGCGGTTGTTTCTCTTTCTTTAGTCCGAGAATTGGGTCCTGTACTCACGTCATTATTGTTTGCAGGACGTGCGGGTTCCGCTTTAACGGCTGAAATTGGTTTAATGAAAGCGACTGAACAGTTATCTGGTATGGAAATGATGGCAGTTAACCCACTGAGGCGTGTCGTTGCTCCCCGTTTTTTTGCGGGTGTGATTTCTATGCCATTATTGGCTGCTATTTTCAGTGCAGTAGGTATTTTGGGAGGCTATCTCGTTGTTGTTGAATTATTAGGGGTGGATGCAGGTTCCTATTGGTCACAAATGCAAGATAAAACTGATTTCATGGAAGACGTTTGGGGAGGAATTATAAAAAGTATTGTGTTTGGTGTCGTTGTGACTTGGATTGCTGTCTTTGAAGGATATGATTGTACCCCGACTTCTGAAGGAGTCAGCAGGGCAACAACTCGGACAGTTGTACATGCTTCACTGGCTACATTAGGACTGGACTTTGTACTGACTGCCTTGATGTTTAGTGATTTATAGGAAACTTATTATATACAATCCCTGTAGAGACGCACGGCCGTGCGTCTTGTCAATCCTTTTTCTCCTTCCCAAATCCCTTATTATAGCATTTCCCGATTGAATAAAGTACAACCTCCCCTAAATCCCCTCCTTAATTAAAGAGGGGACTTGTACCTGACGCAATCGGAAAATGCTATAATAGGGACTATAGCTTGATAAAATTTAACTCTTTTCAAAAAACGGGCAAGAAATTTATAGTCATTTAGACACCCTAAATTTAGATCAATTTTAGATCAATTAGGGTGGGGATTTATCTCTACCACTTGGATTTTCTTTCGCAACCGTAGAAGGTTGTTCTTGTATCACGGGAATACAATAACTAACAATCGACTTTTCTTCAATCGTATCTGTATCAAATAGGGCTTGAGGCTTTTTGCGGTGATCAAATACAATATAGTAACCTTCAGCAACGCCTTCTAATTTAAGATACTTAGCGAGTTGACGTTTGCCGGCTTGGTAGGATTTTGTACCTTCCCATATTTTGGTTTCAACGATATACTTGTCACCTTGATGAAGCAGAATTAAATCCATTCGTCCACGCCCAGTACGAACTTCGGGATACATAAAGCCGTGCATTTGGCGCACAAATTGGTCAAGATAGGCAAAAAGCAAATATTGTCCCACAAATTCTTGGGGAGTATCTGGTACTTGTAGAATCCTAAAACCGGCACGCGCCATAAAATCACGGAAATTAACCAACAAAGAGTGCATATTGATTTTTCCTTCAGCGGTTAAATAATCCCCAAAACCATCATCTGTGTCTTCGGGAAGATATTGCCGCTCTAATCCATTAATAAGCGGACGAAAAGTTTGCACGATACAATATTGATAAATTGGATTCGTTACCTCACAAAAGCCATCTTCTCCCGTCTTTAAAATTCCATAAGTCACCAATTCACTGATGTATTCATTATGAAGATTAAAAGGAATACCAGCTTCATACGAGCAGATTTCCATTAAAATAGTTTTAAATCGCGGATCACGACGAATATTCGTGGTTAAATGTGAGAGATGCACATTTTGCTCATTTGAAATTCGCTGATGCGCTATTTCAAAGTGAGTTGCTAAAATCGTTTCATCACGCGCAATCCCCATTTCTGTTGTCAATATTTGCGCCATGCGATTAACCAGAAAGGGTTGCCCAAAAGTTTGTTTATGAAGATTCTCAATCACTTCTGGCGCAACGGCTTGCCCAACAGCTAAAGTGTATTGTGCCAAAAGTGTTTGCACTTGTGAGAGAGTAAAATTAGGGAGCGCAAATTCATCTTGAATATTAAAGGGCGAAATGGAACGATCATAATTTAATTGGGTAATGCTCTTAACTCCAACGATTCCGAGACTGTATGGACAACGATTGGTTTTTTTTGAGAGATAAATTCGACGTAGAGAATGTAGAAATGGATTGACTTCTTTAGTAGGAATTCCATCAAATTCATCAACGATGATAACAAGCCGACGGTTTTTTAAATAATCACCCAGTTGTTCAAAAAATTCTCTCATTGAAGTGCTAGATGTGATGGAATAATTTTCCAAAAATTGATAACAGGTTACATCGTGTAATTGATCCGTGTTCTTTATTTCTTGGAGGATATCTTGTTTTAGGTAGTGATAAAATTCCTCAGACGCAAGTTCCTTATAGTCTTCAAAATTAAGCTGAATTGACAGATAAGTTTCATCCAATGAATCCAATGCCCAACGAAAAAAAGTCGTTTTCCCTGTTTGACGCGGTGCAAAAATGACAATATATCGTCCGTCTTTGATGCGCTTCCCTAAATCCGCAATTTCCTCAGTGCGCGGGACAACATAATGATATTTCGGGTCAACTGGCCCCCGAGTTTCAAAGGTGTGTAAACGAGTTGACATAGATTTAACTCCCGATGAATTGAACAATTGTTATACGTTGCGCCCTCTTCACAAAATGCGCTTTTCGATTTGCAATACCAAACAAAATGTTTCAGGATGTTTTGGAAGAACTTAAACTTTTTAACTGATGTTACGCACTGCACTTCCAAAAGTGAATATTGGAGTGCAAAATTTATTTTGCAAAGGTTGCACTCTGGTTGGTAAAATAAATTTTGCACTCCTGTTTGGAATCTATATACGTAACATCAGTTTTTAATTATATCTAAATATTTCAATAAGTACAACGAATATTGATATAGTTCCATTTAACAACCACATCTTAACCTCAAGTATTTTCTTTCAAAACCTTCAATGCTTGATTCCTCAATTTTTCAATTGGCCTCACATTTTTGGAGTGCAAAATTTATTTTGCTAACTGAAGTGCAACCTTTCGCAAAATAAATTTTGCACTCCAGTATTTATTTTTAAAGTGCAGTGCGTAACATCAGTAAATAAATCAGGCGAAAAAAGTAGGATAAATTAAACCTCACATTTTTGCTGCTGTTACGTCTAAAAATAGATAATGTGTCGTGATGTGGAAAAAACTGAGTGAATTAGCCCTCACATTTTTTTCGTAGTGAAGTCTATAAAGGTATGGGAAAAATTATAAGAAGAATTTTTATGAAGAAATTTAAATACAAATTCTTGTTAGTTAGGATTGAACCAGAAAAATTAATATGAAACTCCCAACCTAAAGTTTACATCAAGAGGAGACTATGCGTAACGACAATAAACACGATTTTCCGTTGGCAATACAAGCAGATTTTATCAGTTTTTTACAATTTCGTGGTTACCCAATGACAAGTATTTTTCGTAATGCCAAAATTGGGGACTGCCAATTAGATTATTTGATTACTAATGGGGTTGATACTCAGCCATTATTAGTAATTGATGTTCAGCAAGTAGAGAATAATGAGACTCCAAATCTGCCTCAAATAAACCAAGAAATAAGTGATTCTACTTATCCTATCTACACTTTAATACCAAATAAAGACATTCATGGAAAATATCCATTTTCCTTATATTTATTTGATAAAAAAGAAAATCTCCAAGAAATTGATTTGGAATTATTCCCAAATTTTGAAGCATTATCTACAAACAAGCAGGCTTTATCTTCGCAAGAAAGTGCATTACAAAAGCAGGAAATGAGTAATCAGAAGAAAACCGATCAACAAAAACCAAGTATTTGGTTACAATTATTAACTGTTGTTGTAGCATCGCTTAATCTATTGCTCATTGTGGTAGCCTATACGCTAAGCGGTTCTGAATTGAAATTAGGGGCTGTTTTTGGTAATACAGTCATTTTCCCGCTGATTATTGTTGGATTTTTTTCGTTATTCAAAAGATTTAGGAATACCAAATCACAACTAAAGATTTTTGTAGGGGTTTCTCTTATTGTTCTGTTTAGCTCAATATCTATTATTTATTCTGCTTACCATGATAGACAAGAAAAACGTGAAGTTGGTGAGCTGACGGTAGATTTAGCAGATAAAAGTATCCAAAAAAATTCATCTGTCCAGAAAAAGAGATTGTTACAGGCAGCTGTTTCAGAAGTTATGAACACGACAATTAGAGGCCCATTGAAAGAATATCATGCCTCCTCAAGTGCGGTTATCAATGCTGGTGGGATTGCTCCAAAAACATTCACATCAACAGAGGATATTCAACAACGTCTCAAGTTATTTGAAAGATTTGAAAAAGCCAACGACAAGCTTGACACAGCTTCGCAGTCTCAAGCACAAAAAATACATGAGTACCTCTTACTTTCAGGGGAAAATCCAGAAAGTGCGGAACAACTGGTTCAAACCTGGAAAAGATCAACACCGCTAACACTTGCGAAAAAGATTCGTGAGGTTGAGCATCGTTTAATCAAAACCAATCAATCCATTCTTAAATTGCTTTTTAGCCAATGGGGTGAATGGTCGTATGATAGTACGTCTCAACAAGTTTTATTTAATAGCGAAAATACCGTGAATCAGTATAATTTGTTGATGGAAGCCCTGTTCAGTATTATTGATGAACAACAATCATTACAAAAAGAAATGTTTAACTCAAGAAAGTAATATTCAATCTTGATGATATAGCGTTTCCAATTCAAATTAAATGAAGCTCGTAGGTTGGACTGAGCTTGCGAAGTCCAACTAAAGAGGACAGCTTAAATTTCTTCCGTTGAACTTACCGAAGTCATTCCAACCTACGGGCTTGTAGGGGCAGACTTATGTGTCTGCCCTTTCAAAAGGTGGGAGCCACACAAGTAATCTCTATTTTTTTTAACTCAGGAGAAATAATGAAACAATTAATATTTTGTATTTTTACAGCTTTATTATTTTTACAAGCTTTTTCAACCAGTTGGGCCATGCAATTATCGGTCAATCAAGAACGCTATGTGCCGGGCGATGAATTGGTGTTGACGCTGATTGAAGATTGGCCCGGTGAAGCGGAAGTTTATGTTGCCATGACTTTGCCGGCTGATGATGTATTGTGGTTTTTAATGCCCCCGCAAAATTTCTGGCCGGATTTAGTGCCGTATGCAGTAGGGGTATCGGCAAGTGGTTCAAGGGAAATTTTGAAAATGCCTTTGCCAGTCGGGTTGCCGGTGGGCGAATATACTTTTTATGCCACCGCAATGTATTCTATTTTTGATAGGATAGACGATGTTGCAGAAACTTCTTTTATTTATGCCACTGAAGCTGAACCGGTAGAATTGGTGCTTGGCGATATCCGCTTTCCCGATGGCGTAATGGGGCGACGCTATAGTTTGGCCCTTGAACCTGAATCTGGGACTCCGCCTTATCAGTTTAGTTTAAGTAGTGGTACTTTGCCCAACGGCTTGACATTAGATAAAAGTAGTGGACTGATTCAAGGTGAACCGTCAACGCGCGGCTTTGCCGAATTTACCGTGCAAGTAGTTGATGGGCAAGGCAATACCGGTGAAATACCGGGGGCCATTAAGGTTTATGGTGTGTTGACGTTTGGTGAACATGGCACTTTTAAAGGCTGTAATGGCTTGCAAATGGCTTTCAATGATTCTCAAGAGTTAGATGAAATTCGCATCCAGCAAGGTATCTACGAATGCAATGGACTTGAAATTCCCAGCAACAAACAATGGAAAAATGGTATTAAAATTTCTGGTGGTTGGAACGGTAGCTTTGAAAATCAAAGCGATGATCCCACACTGACGGTTTTTGATGGGGGTGCGAAGATAATTACGGATGTAAAGGATGAAGAAAAGTGTAATGAGATTGGTGGTGTGTGGAAATATTGGAGCTATATGCTTACTAGATGTTTTCAAGAAGAAATCCCAAATAATGGAATCTTAAAGGTGTTTGATGGGCCGGTATCAATAGAAATACTTTCTTTTCAAAATGGATATACTTCAGAAAATAACGGCGGTGCAATTTTTGGTAATGGTTCTATCAATATTACCAATAGTATTTTTACTAACAATAGTGCTTCTGCTAAGGGCGGGGCAGTTTACGAAGCAAACACAATAACCAATAGCATCTTTACCAACAACAGTGCTTCTTTTGGTGGAGCTGTTTCTAATGCTGACACCATAATCAACAGTACCTTCACCAACAACAAAGCATCCGGCGGTGCTGGGGCAGTTGCTGATGCCAACACAATTACCAATAGCACTTTTACTTCTAATATAGCTGAAAATGCTGGTGCTGCGAGTTCTGTAAATACAATTACCAATAGTATTTTTTCTTACAATAGTGCTTTTACTATTCATCCTTCTTATGGTGGTTATGCAGGTGCTTTAAGTAGTGTAGATACCATTACCAACAGCACTTTTATCAGCAACAGTGCTACTAAGTATGGCGGGGCAATTTATGGTGATAGCATCGTAACCAATAGCACATTTATTAATAACAGAGCCTATAGGGGTGGAGCTATTTATGGAGTAGAAAATACCATCATTAATTGCACTATCGTCAATAACAGTAGTGGCGGAATTGGTGGCGGTTTTTATGGCACCGGCAAGGTGCTGAATAGTATCTTCCACCAAAATACTGCACATGGTGAAGCTAACGACATCACTCCTTATTCTGATGATAGTGATGATCTAAATCTGGACTACAATCTAGTCAATAATCTAACTGGCACTTATGAATATGGTACGCACAACATCATGGGCGATCCTCAATTTGTTGATGCAGACAATGGCGATTTTCGGTTATTGCCTGGTTCTCCTGCCATTAATATAGGTGATAACACCGTATTGGAGCAATCTGTCGACTTGGATGGCAATCCGCGTGTCGTTGGTGGCACGATTGATTTGGGAGCTTATGAGCGTCAGTAATACTATAAACCTGACAGGTTTTAAAAACCTGTCAGGTTTGTGGCACAATTGACTTTGGAGCTTATGAACTTCAGTGGTTTTTTCTCGTTCCAACGCTCCAGCGTCACTCATTGATAAAAGAACGCTAGAGTGTCCTGAACTGGGTTTTAACACTGGAACGTCAGAACCAGAAAGAATAAATACATGCAGAAACAACTGATGGTTAAAAAAATTAGGTACCATTTAGGACAAGCGGCGAAGCTTGGGCTTAACATTGGGCTTGGGCTTTGGACTTATGTTTGGTCTTTTTTCATGGTTATTTTTGCTGGTTTACTGTTTATTTTAGCTGGTATTATTGTTGTTTTGTTGTTTTGTTGTTTTTGTTGTGGTTTGGTTTATGGTGGATTTATAATTATTACCATTGTTTTTGATTTTGTTGGGAGTGTGGAAATTTCGGGCTTGGTATTGTTGTTGTGTGCTGTCTTTTTTGGGATTTTATTTCATTATGATGTTTTTTGGGATGTGGTGATGTTTTTTTGGTATTTAGGTATAAGTATATGGATTATTGTAGCGTTTGTGTATGGTGTGTATTTTTGTTTTTTTGAATGGTAAGATTGGTTGAAGGCGAAAAATGTGCTTGGCGTTGAAATTCCATTTATGCTCCCCATTTCAAAAACGGAAGCCGATATAAAAACCATAAACACTCAGTAGGAAGGCAGCTCATATAGCTCGTAGGTTGGGCTGAGCTTGCGAAGTCCAACTAAAGAAGACAGCTTAAATTTCTTCCGTTGGACTTACCGAAGTCATTCATATTATCTCTCAATAGGAGATTTAACGTTGAATAAGTACTGAAACATAAATTATCGGATATTATGGAGTCCAAAGCTGTTGCGAAGGCAATTACTAAATCAATAGCTACCAAAGCTGAAGCTTTGGACTCCAAAATGTCATAAAACTTGTGCTTCAGTACTTAAGTATTTTCAATATACAAAAATAGGCTTGCTTTTGTTTAGCCTATTGTTTTTAGCGAACTATGGAGTTTTGACTCTACTGTTTTTTGTTGATAATTATCATAGTGTGTATAAGTAACAATGAAAACCAAAAAAGAAAAATGGACCCTGACTCCTTATGATGATGCTATTGCATGGTTCATAGTCGTTGCAGCCGCTATAGCAATATCTGTTACGATTTTAAATGAAGAGAAAGAAAAAGATAGTAGTGCGCCATCTGCACTAATCTTTTCTAAAGAACCCGGTGAAGTATTTCAAGATACTTTAATAAATGGCGGATTGGGGCCAAAGATGGTTGTTATCCCTAGTAGACAAAATTCGACGGATACAGAAGGATTTACAATAGAATTTGCAATAGGAAAGTATGAAGTAACCGTTGATGAATTTCGGCAATTTGCTGAAATGACTTCTCATACTAGAGGGGGACATAGAGGTTCTGCTCGTAAAAATATGGGTTGTTGGAACATATTGACCAACAAATATGATAGTAGTTTGAGTTGGAAAAACCCCGGTTTCCCTCAGTCTGGCAAACATCCAGTTACATGTATTTCTTGGTTTGATGCGGTTAAATATGCAGAATGGTTGACCCAAAAAACTGGACGACGATATAGTCTACCCTCAGAAGCAGAATGGCAACATGCTGCCCAAGCAAATACTGACACCCAATATTGGTGGGGTAATGATGTTGGCAAAAATCAAGCAGTATGTGATGGTTGTGGCAGTCAATTTGATAACAAGCGACCGGCTCCAGTTGGTTCTTTCCAATCAAATTCGTATGGTTTATATGATGTGAGTGGCAATGTTTTGGAATGGTGTGCTGATGATTGGGATGTAAATTCTTTGGGGGCATCCATCAAACACGAATATGAAATAACCAAAGATACTAAATTTGGTAAGGTACAGCGTGGTGGTGCATGGAATAATGTACCAGCAGAAATACGTATTGCTAATCGTATAAATGGTGGTTTGCCTCGGGTTAATAATACCGGTTTCCGTGTAGTTATGCGATTTATGAAACCCAGCAAATAAGATTTGTCGTATATAAGACTTTCAGAAAAATTCAAGCTAGACCTGCTAGGTTTTAAAAACCAAGTAGGTCTTGAATCCGAAAACTTGAACGTCCACATCGTTATCAGTTGTTTCGGGAATGGAGCAGAGCGGATTTCCCGAAACTAATAAAAAATTCTGCCCCCTTTGATTAAAGTATCGGAAATTCATAAATATAATATGGTAACCCAAAACGAATTAAAAGCATTTTACGAAACCGATCTTAAACCCAAATTATTATTTTTTGAAGAACAACGATTACTTCTTACCAGTAAACGAAAAGTTCTTTGGATTATCTACGGCATATTGGTCATATTCGCCATTTTAGCAGTAATAATGGTTTTTAATTTAGAAGCAGGATATCTTCAGACCATTTACAGAAAATTTGTGGGCGAAGACAGATATTTTTATTATGTGGATGATAAAGATGTGAGAGTATTTGTGGTTTTTGTTCTAATAATATATATGATAACTTTTTATATGGCTGTCGCATATTCCTATACGAAAATGAAATCCACTTATCGAAATCGTTTCAAAACAACAGTGGTTGGTTCCTTAGTGACATTTATTGATAAAAATTTGAATTATACTCCCAAAGATAATTCAACAGCTAAAGAATTGTTGTTTAAGCAAGAATTTCATAACAGTGATTTGTTTAGTAGAAGAAAAGAGGTTTACAGATGGAGTGGAGAAGATTATGTCGGTGGAATTTTAGGGGGAACAAGCCTAAAATTTTCTGAAATTCATGCAGAAACGCAATACACAAGAAAAAAATACAGCCATTCGGTTTCTTATCCTGATATTTTTAAGGGACTCTTCTTTGTTTTCAATGTTAATTGGAATTTTGAAGGAGTTACTACGATTATTGTACCCAACGATTCTTGGGATTATTTTCTTAAAAAATACTTGTCATTAGTCAAGAAAGAAAGTAAATTTAAGGTTTATAGTGATAATCCAACTATAGCCAAATACATTTTTTCGACACCATTTATGGATCGTTTATTGGCACTGCATAATAAATTAAAAGTACCCATCGAATTGTCTTTTGTTAATAGCAAACTGTATATGGCCATTTCCATAGAAGAGAATTTATTTGAACCACCTATATCTAGTACCGTATTAGATTTCCAACTCATCCAAACAATTTTTGAATACATGAATCTTGGTAAAGAAATTGTAGAAGAGTTAATAGTTCTTATGAAACAACCTAACCAGATGGATTTGAAATAATTAATTCACTTTATACCTGATAGGTTTTGGAAACCTGTCAGGTATACCTTTAATCAGAGTTATCTGCATGAAATTTTGTCCTGGTATTTGGTGTCCACGTATTATTGTTTTTGCGAGTCTATCACTAGCCTTTCCAATTTGTGGATTCCCTTTGGTTTTTTATTCAGTTAATTGTTTTTTTGACATTCAACAAGTTATTGAAGGTGATAACGTTGCTGTTGGAGTTGCTGATGAATGGGATGTACCCATGGCTGAAGCGACTACTACAGATATGGCTGATGCTATATCAATCGATCATATTGACAAATCCAATGAAGGCCAAATAGTTCATTTAACCGGTGACACAACAACCGATTATCTTGTATACGATTTTTTATTTGGTCTTGAACTTTTCGATGTGATTAAATTAAAGCGAGTAGTGGAGAAATTTGATGGCCAAAACTGGTCAAATACCACTTCCCCTATAAATAGCGAAATATTTAGAACAAAATTGGTTAAATTAGGCGCATTTAGTTTATCTTATGATCTTATCGATGAGACATTCACTTTTAAAAAGTTGCCAATAACTAAGGAATTATTTGCACAGATATCTGATAATCTCAGTATCGAATTAGGGGGAAAATTACATTTAAACGACGGCCATTATTTTGTAGGACAAAACCCAGATTCTCCTCAAGTTGGCGATTTACGGATTCGTTTTTTTGTGGTTAGCACTGGTACGGTCAGTATTACTGCTAAACAAGTCGGTTCACGCTTAGTTTACGATTATCAGAGTACCAAGGAAATTCAGAGTACCAAAGAAATTATATTCACCTATTTAAAAAAGATAATTCCGGTAGACACATACTATCTTTCTAAATTTTACAAAACATTACCGCTCTATTTTTTATCTTTTTTCTCCCTGTCACTTGGTATTTATTTGATCTTCTTAACGTTGAGGATACTTAACTATTTTCCACCCTTAATTGATTCTGAAAAATATTCAGATTTATATTTTAAAGTGGTAAAATTCATTTATATTGCTTATTACTGGGTAGTCATTTTTTTGATGTTGATGCTTATGTCCGTGTCAGAAGAGGCAAATGGTAAAATCGTTTTCTTTTTCTTCGTCATTTTTGTAGCAATGATTATAGTACCAATAATTATATATGTTATCGCACTTTTACCCAGTAAATTATTAAAATACATTCCTTTTTTTGATAATTTCCTTAACTGGCTCAACTGGCTTTCTGCAATTATAATAGCTATCAGTCTCTCTTTTATTTTTATCGCCATTACTTGGATAAACTATCTACCAATATTGAGTGTAATTTTTCTCATAATAGGTATTGGGAGCTTAGATTTCTTAATACCAGCTTATCGATTGTTGCTTGTTCCAAACTATGAACCATCAGAGCCACCCTTAGTTCAAGAAACAGTAGTTCCTCAGAAAGCTCACTAAATGCCGCTAAGTTAAAGACAAACGCTCAAAACTATTTGTCTGAATCAGAATTTACTGAATTTCGTCAATTTAGACAATACAGCTGATTAGCAATGAATTTGGTTATTAAAAGTAAATCAGTCATTGCTAATTCCTAATCTCAAATTTATAATCTTTCATTCCTACCAAAACATCTCCCTCCGAATTCCACGATAACTCAAGCGTATATCAACTATTTTCTTTCAAAACCTTCAATACTTGGTTCCTCAAATTTTCAATTAACCTCACATTTTTTTATCATTACGTTTCAGTAAATAAATCAAGCGAAAAAATAGGATGAATTAAACCTCACACTTTTGTCGCGGTTACGTCTATATAAGGGTATGAGAAAAATTAAGTAAATTAGTCCTCACATTTTTATCGCGGTTACGTCTATTTAAGGGAGGGTATGACTGAAAAAATTTTCAATTGATCCTCACATTTTTTTTGTCACAACGTCTATAGCTTTTATCATCAGCAAAACACAAAACCTAGGAAATACGGGATTTTCTTGTTTGATAGTTTTGCTGCTTTAAAGTAAAGTTCCACCGATTGAACACACAGAAGGGGTTGAAACTAATACCGAAGGTGTAAAAGTAAATAGCCTTATGTTTCACCTCATGAATTTAATTTAGTAAATAACCGAGCCAAGGGAACTATATGATAGATATCAAAAAGACCATTTTATATTCTGTTCTTGCCTCCAGTCTGCTAACCATTACCACACCGGTAGCTTATGCAGATAATCTGTTCACTCAACCGGCAAATCGCCACGGAAAAACAGAAGGCTACCTGATCTTTCAACCCACGAGTGGTGATACGATTGGTTCTAGCTCTTCCTATGGAATTTCGTCGGAACAGAAAACCGATGATACGACATTTATCGGTTTGGGGATAGGGGTTAATGGCACGAAGGGAGGATTAAATCTCAACACAGAATTTGTTCTTGGGAGTACCAATATCCTCTATGAATTCAGTGATGGTAGAGGAACAACTGAAACTGCTAAATCTTGGGATTTAAGTATTTTGGGTGCGAGTCTTAATGCAGACTACAATTTCTTAAATAGCCGATTGACTCCATTACTCACTGGTGGCATTGGTTGGTATTACTTTTCTTATGATATACCAGGTGGTTCTGACATTCTCTTTTCTGGTTCCGAATTTTCTTACTCCGTAGGTGGTGGTGCCAGATGGGATATTACCGATAAGTTTTTTATGAAAGGGCTGTATAAGATGACTTCGACTAGTAGTTTTTCCTTTAATGGAATCAGCTTGAATTTGGGGTATATTTTCTGAGGGAGGCAACGCTAAGTATTTTGGCGAAATCCAAACTTGAGTGTGTCATTTAAATTTTCGATGAGGTTATATAGAAATGAAAAAACTCATTTTTATTATAGTTGTTACTTTCGTTTTGGAAGGATGTGCAAGTTTTAATGCACCTAATTATGCGATATCCGCAGATAACGTGGATGCGATACGTACTACATTTAGAACATCTTCTGGAAAAAAAATTAATGTAGGACAGTTCACTTCCGAAGATTCTGGAAAAGCTACCTTGTGGTGTCGTGGTGCGCCCGCAATAAAAGCACCTAATGACGAGCCATTTGTCGATTATGTGCAAAAGGCTTTTATTGATGAATTGCGTATGGCGGAAGTCTATTCCAAAGACGCTAATTTGACCATTAAGGGTCATTTAAAAGAGTTTGATTTTAACTCACACTTTGGTACATGGACTTTAGCTTTGGTTGTTTCTTCAAACACAAACCAGTCTTTTACTGTTGAAGAAAACTACGACTATTCAACCAGTTTTTTTGGTTCAATTGCTTGTCATCGGGCAGCACAAGCCTTATCGCCGGCTATTCAAAACCTTATAAAAAAGGTTGTTAACCATCCTTCATTTAAACAGATGTTGTAATCGTGTTGTTATCGTTCCCATGCTACCTGACTTGAAGCTGAGACGTTGCTACGCTGGAGTGGTGGGAACAATAAAATTCTAATTTAGACAACTATTGTCTCATTAAACTTTGGTGATTTCCCACAACACCAAGTTTATATCTTATCTTTCAACTGTGGGAATTAAGAGGTGAATTTAATGGTAGTAAAAACAATTTCCAAATGGTTAGTGTTGATTGGTATGTCTAGTCTGTTGATACCCAGTGTTTATGCGGGCAATATTTTGAGTGCTGGCGTAGATCATGTCTGTGGTATTAAAGATGATAGCACCCTGATATGTTGGGGTGACAATAGCCAAAATCAGGCTGATCCACCAGATGGTACTTTTAAGGAAGTCAGTGCTGGCTTCTATTTTAACTGTGCTTTAAGTACAGATGGAACGGTAGCATGTTGGGGACGTGATACTGCTGGTGAAACTTCGCCGCCTCCCGGTCAGTTTATTCAAATCGAAACTGGGGGCAATCATGCTTGTGCATTAGCCGCTAGTGGTGCGCCTATTTGCTGGGGAGCTAATGGTAGTAGTCAAGTATCTTATCCACCCGGCCCTTTTCAACAACTGACTTTGGGTGATGCACATAGTTGCGGTTTGAAAGCAGATGGAACGGTAGAATGTTGGGGTGATGGTGCCAGCGGGCAAGCCAATATTGCAGCGGATACTTTTTCTTCTATTGTAGCCGGATACCAAACAACTTGCGGTATAAAAACTGATGGAGTTGCTATTTGTTGGGGCAGAACAGAAAAATCTTATGGATATTTGACTCAAATTGATTATGGTGTTACTGGTACAAGTGGTCGTCAACATAATGGGAGTTCTATACTTTGTGGATTAAAAGCAGACAAAACACTCAGTTGTCCATCGCTGGATACCGTGCCAAGCGGTGTTTTTAGTTATGTTAGCGTCGGTGGTAACAATGTATGTTATGACGATTGCAGTTACAGAGCAAATCTTCAGTCTTGGCGAGTCGACAGTTTTGCCTGTGGAATAAGAGAAAACGGTGTAGTAGCTTGTTGGGGAGTAAATCGTAACGACAGAGCTACACCACCGGTTGGAGTTACTTTGAGGCAACCTACTGGGTTTACGCCACCATCATCAAACGCGGCTTGTAGTAATGGTGAAACTCTAGCTGTTATTGGTGAAGACTTGTCCCTGCACGTTTCCAAAGCTCAATACACCACTCTAACTGGCACTCAAATCTTATGGATTGACTTAACATTCGGTGGTGCAAATGAAGCCGGTGATTTGACGTGGATATTGAGTAATTATGGTGAAGTGAAATAAATCGGCTTTGCTGTGAAATCTTTCAACATTTACAAGAAATCCGATTTCTCGTTCCAGCATCCTGAAACGGGTTCCAACGCTGGAGCGTTGGAACCAGAAAAGAGGTTAAACATGAATAAAAAACTTAGGGCGTTGTGGTTCAATAAACTATCCACACAGACTGAATCAAATCTTTCGATGGGTAGATTATTTCCACGCTCTCCCCTCACTGCCACCAAATTCTTAGGCATATTTTTAGTTGTGACATTTGTCGCGTCATGTGGTCTTAAACTACACCCAATTCAGGTAAAGAGAGAAGTGGGCCAACTTAATTTGGAGTATGAATTACCGAGACAAAACCGACAGACAAAATACGTTATCGCTATTGTGAAACCTGAATTTGCTGATCTACAAACAGAACAAGGGCCTCGCCCTACTAATGCCTTTGAAGCGGCAATGCTTCAACAGGCAAGAATGAAGCAGAAAAGAGAAGAGCAGCTAGATTATAATTTCTCTGAAAAGTTTCATGGCAATTATAAAGCCCGTCTAGTTGATGCGATGAAGGATTCTTTACAAGAACTTTTGTCCAAAAAGGGCTTTAAAACAAAAGGGCCTTATGCCACTTTTGATGAGATCACTTACGTGGATAAAAAAACCATTTATCTTGCGAGCGTTCCAAGTATCAAGCTCTATTTTGATGATAAGATAACCCAGCAAGCGTGTTCTCGGAGGTATTGTACCAAAGAGGGAGAAATCCAAATTACAGGTGAGTTAATTTACAAACTTATCGAACCATTGACTGGACAAACCATGTCAAATCACCGCATCAATTTGTCTAATTTTGGTATTTCTAGAACCTATAAACATCAATATTTAACTGAAAGTGGTAATATTGGTACTCTTTCAGATGACCATCCAGTATTGCTCACTAATACAGATAAGGTTTTAGTGGAAGCCATTAATGAATTTTTTACCAAAGCGATGGAAAAACTCCACAAGCTGATTTCTCGTGAAGAAATTATCAATTTTGCCGGTGATGTAAGACAACTTAAGAAAACAAAGCGTTTTTAAGATTTTTTTGTTCCAACGCTCCTGTGTTGGAACACTTATTCAGAAAAATTCGTTATACTATTTATTTTATGCTGATTATTTTATGCTGATTATAACGAATTTTGGGGACACCCCCCTAACCCCCCGTACACAACCGTACACAGGGGAAGTCCCAAAATAGAAAAATTAAAGCAAAGTGTCGAATGATGTTTGGTTCCACCCGTGTACGGGGGGTTAGGGGGGTGTCCCCAAAATTTGTTACAATCAGAATTTATGAATATAAAGAATAGATAGAGCGAATTCCCCTCCAAACAAGCGTAAAAAGAATTAAAAGCATTAGAAAGCTTATTCAATGCCGTTAAGTTAAAGATAAACACGTTTTTTTAAATCTAAAACTATTTGTCTAAATCAGAATTTAAGAATTTTAAGAATGAAATTCATGATTTATTTTGTTAATTTTATAATTTGGCAAACGAACTTAATTTAAAAAATCTATTGCTCTAGTTTTTCACATAAATAATTTCACACACCAAACCTGACAGGTTTTAGAAACCTGTCTTCGAGGTTAAATTTTTTGCGCGCAAAAACTTTAACCTCGAAGGTTTTTTGAAGTTATTTTTCTGAATCTCTATAGATAAAAATAATTGATGATATCGGATTTATAGCAAAAATAAAAGCGAACCCGATCTGCAACAATACCCGTCACCAAGTTGTTTTGTTCCTGATTTATTACCAGGCTCACTTGAAATTTAAACGATCCCATTCAACGACCCCTGTGTCCTGCAACCATTTCCGCAAGTAACTGATTAGTATAGCATTTCCTGATTGGATAAAGTACAACCTCCCCTAAAATCCCTTCCTTAAATTAAAAAGTACAACCTCCCCTAAATCCCTTCCTTAATTAACTAATCTTTACCCACAAGTACCCAGCGGTTTTTGGAGTCCAAACCTTTAGGTTTGGGTTTTTGGAGTCCTTCGCTCCTGCCAAACCTGAAGGTTTGGATTCCATCGCGAACTGCCAAACCTGAAGGTTTGGACTCCATCGTGAACTGCCAAACCTGAAGGTTTGGACTCCATCGCGAACTGCCAAACCTGAAGGTTTGGACTCCAAAAATTGCTCTAGGTACTTGTGGGTAAAGATTAGTCCTTAATTAAAAAGGGGATTTAGGGGAGGTTATACTTTTTCAAGTGTCAACTGAAATTCTTCGTCAACCTCTTCCACTGATCTATAGCGTTTTCCGATTGCGTCAGGTACAAGTCCCTTCTTTAATTAAGGAGGGGATTTAGGGGAGGTTGTACTTTATCCAATCGGAAAACGCTATATTTTGAAAATGGTTTCATGCTCATCTCCTCCAATAAGGCGGTTGCGGCTAAATAAAATACCCTTGTTCTGGTTCCCAAATTCCATTTGGGAACCCATGTTTGGACGCGCCGCGTCCTGCTGGGTATATTTTTTTTCCCGCTATCGCCTAACCATAATACTTTTAAACAATACATCAATCTGGTATTATTTATGATATTCTTTTACCATTAATACCTGATGTTACGCACTGCACTTCCAAAAGTGAATATTTGCGTGCAAAATTTGCGAGGGGTTGCACTCTAAGTTAGCAAAATGAATTTGAAACGAAAGTTTGGAAGCTATCTGCGTAACATCAATTATAATTTAAAAAAATATTTGGTGGAGTAAAATGAATATGCTAAAATAATATCCTAATATTGTTACAAAAATAATATGGATATTATTTTATATAAATTTCAATAAGTTATTATATTTTTGTTCCTGGTTGAGCTCAAGACGAAATTTATCTGGATAATTAATAAAAAATGGAATAATTTTTGC
>JAUCGK010000354.1 GCA_030378085.1 Candidatus Parabeggiatoa sp. HSG14 | reverse complement strand
ATATTCAAGTCAAATCGTCACTTTAAATTTTAAGAGAAAGTTATGGAACAATCATTTGATCCTCAAGAATTTCATAAAGCATTGGATGCTTTTATTCAAACCACTACTATGGAGGATGGCCTTAAAATTCTTCAACAAAATCCCGCCTTACTTGAAGATCACGCAGATATTTTGCTGAGTACAATTATAGCCAGTGCCCGTAAACAAGGTGATGAAGTTACAGCGACAGCACTTGATGAACGTCGTGATTTTATACGAAGTATACGGCAAGAATTATTAGAAAAAGAAGGAAAAATTAGTGATTAATGGTTAAAATTGGAAAACTTTATTAAGTAAGTTGGGAATTTGAGTTGGGAATTGTAAAATATCAATGGATTTCAATATTCATCGCTTATGCTCTCTAACTCATCACCACATAGAAAAAAATGTCCCAATGTTATAAAATATCAAGCGTTTTTAATTCTCAAGTTTGAGAAGGAGTCATACAGATGTTTCAAGGTAGTATGGTAGCACTGGTCACACCTATGGATAAAAATGATAGTGTTGATGAGTCCAGTTTGCGCCGTTTAGTAGATTTTCATATTGATAATCAAACCGATGCTATTGTAGCAGTGGGTACAACAGGCGAATCAGCGACACTTAATCATGATGAACATTGTGAGGTCATCCGCATTGTCGTTGAACAAGCCGATAAGCGTGTACCAGTGATTGCAGGGACTGGGTCTAATTCAACAGCCGAGGCGATTGATTATACTCGTTGTGCCGCTGATGTGGGGGCTGATGCTTGTTTATTAGTTACCCCTTATTATAACAAACCGACACAAGAAGGTTTATATCAACATTACAAAAAAGTTGCCGAAACTGTCTCTATTCCCCAAATTCTTTACAACGTGCCAGGGCGTACCGCGTGTGATATGTTGCCAAGCACAGTCAAGCGTTTGGCAGAAATAGATAATATCGTTGGTATAAAAGAGGCAGTCGGTGAGTTGACGCGAATACGTGAATTGGTAGAATTTGCCAGTGATAAATTTGCTATTTTTAGTGGCGATGACGGTAGTGCAATAGAACTCATGTTACACGGTGGCAAAGGTGCAATTTCCGTTACAGCTAATGTTGCGCCAAAAGCGATGCATGAAATGTGTCAACGAGCAATAGTTGGGGATCGTGCCGAGGCTGAGGCAATTAATCAACGTTTACTGGGATTACATAAACAATTATTTGTTGAATCGAATCCTATTCCCGTTAAATGGGCTGTGCATACAATGGGTTTGATTCCACCCTGTATTCGTTTGCCACTCACACCGCTTTCAGAAAAATATCACGAAGCCGTCAAAAAAGCCATGCAACAAGCGCAAGTGCTTTAATTATTTATCTTAATTAGTTGTTAAATATAGCAGTTTTTTCATTGTTAGGAGTCCAAGATTTATCTTGGAAGTGTATAGGAGTCCAGGATTTATCTTGGAAGTGTATAGGAGTCCAGGATTTATCTTGGAAGTGTATAGGAATCCAAGATTTATCTTGGGAATGGGTCATTATCTTTAACACAATTTCTGAGGAATGCATTTGAGATGTGTCAGTTAAATCAAATAAAAATGATAATATTGTTATTCTTGTTTAGCTTTTTGTCAGGATGCGGTACGATTATCAAACATCTTGATTCTAGTTGGGTTGATAACAGAACGGTTTATGAAAAAAGCCAACCACTACCGGCTTTTGAAATTCCATCCCAATTAAGTAAAGCCTCACAAGAGAGTGATAGACTTTCAAAAAAAGGAATCGAAACTTCGCCAGCTTTAGCTCAAAAAACACCGTCTAAAGATTCAACGAAACCAACCTATTATTCCGGACTATAAAATCAACAAGGGGAAAAGATTATGCCACGCCTTTCAAAAATGATTGGATGGTGTTTACTTATCAGTGTAATGGGGGGATGTAGTACCTTGCCTGATCATAGTGCGGACTATAAAAAAAGTACGACAGTACCACCCCTTGAAATTCCCCCTGACTTAATAGGTTCAACCCATGTTGAAGAACAATTGGTTGTGCCTGAAAGTCCCTCTCAGGAAACAACCACTTTTTCTGATTACAACTTTGATCAAGCAGGGGAAAAACAACAAGTACAACGTGATGTGGGTATCTTACCCTATTCTGAGCAGATCCAAATCAAACGCGATGGTAGTATCCGTTGGTTAGTATTACAGGAAAAACCAGATGTTCTATGGACCAAAGTTAAACAATTTTGGCAAAAAAATGGCTTTATATTGAAAACTGATAACCCAAGTTTCGGTATCATGGAAACTCAATGGGCTGAAAATCGTGCGGATATTCCTCAAGAAGGCATTCGCCATTTATTGGGTAAAATCCTTGATGCGGCTTATTCTGCCTCAACTCGTGATAAATTTAGAGTACGTTTAGAACGGGGTAAGGTTGCGGGAACAACAGAACTTTATTTGACTCATAAAGGAGCGGAAGAAGTTGCTAAAGATGATAATTTTGTTTGGCAAGGACGACCTTCTGATCCAGAACTTGAAGCAGAAATGCTTAATCGTCTCATTGTATATCTTTTTGAAATTAATGAAAAACAAGCTGAAACATTATTAGCTACCCATGAAGATGAAAAAAATAAAGATGAAAAGCCGGTTTCACGCGCACAATTGACACATTCTGAAAATGGTCATGCCAATTTAATTGTTCGTGAAAATTTTGCACAAACTTGGCGACGTACTGGGCTTGCGTTAGATCGTATCGGATTTACCGTAGAAGATCGTGATCGTGATCGAGGGCTATATTTTATTCGTTACATTGATCCTGAACCTGATAAAGATAAAGGATTTTGGGGAAGACTTTTTGGTAGTTCAAAACCGACAAACCAAGAATATCTCATTAGTTTGATAGACGAACAACAAACAACGCGCATCGTTGTTAAAAACAACAAAGAGCAAATTGAAACTCGTAAAACTGCTGCAAAAATTCTGACATTGTTACATGAGCAGTTAAAATAATTGTGAAATCAATACCTGCCAGGTTTTTAAAAACTTGGCAAGTATTCAATCATTCACTATTTAAGTCCTTCCACGGATTGCAATACCAAAGTAAACACATCTCCATCTGGTTCGACATGTTCAACCTGTACGGGTAAATAATGCAAAGTCGGTGCACACCACAAAATAGAACGCCGTTTTTTATTGGATGAAATACGTTCATACTTGAGCGTTTTTAATTCACCTATACCCGTTTCAATCTTTTCTATACCAATAAAAGTGGGAGTATAAACGGCAATTTTGCCTTTATTGGCAATTTTGTACTCAAGTCGATACTTTCCTTGTTTCAACTCTTGCATCAATACTACTTGATAGAGCAATCTATCAAGTGTACCTTCTTCAAGCAATATTTCCTTGGTTTTACCTTTAAAGGTATTCGTGGCCTTTTTTTTAGACCAATCAAAAGATACTGTGCTTGTCCGAGATTTCTTACCCGTTTGATGATAGCTATATTCCTTAGGGCGTATTTTTTCAGCTACTCTCGTAAAAATACTACTTTCCTCAATACGAATATGTTTAAAAAAAGCAATTAAACCCGTAGTTTCACCAATTGTTTCTAATTTCCACTTATTATCCTTTAAAGCGGTTAAAGTGCGGATGCCTTTACCAACAGAAATATCGTTGGCATAAAGCTTGTATTCAGCTGTAAACGGGGGAGGAAAATAATCTTGTGCGTATAAAGCACAACTGCATAATAACAAAAAACCAATAACAATTTGTTTCATAAATAATCCTTAGATTATGTATTCAAAGAAAATTGTGATACGATGACAAGTTTTGTACATCATAAATACAGTGATTGAAGGAAACTTTATGATTGTAAAAGAAATTATGACTCGTGCTGTTAAATCTATTACCCCCGAAACCCGTTTACAAGAAGTAGCTTCTTTGATGTGTCTCAATCGTTTTAGTGGGTTACCTGT
>JAUCGK010000514.1 GCA_030378085.1 Candidatus Parabeggiatoa sp. HSG14 | reverse complement strand
AAGTCCCAAAATAGAAAAATTAAAGCAAAGTGTCGAATGATGTTTGGTTCCACCCGTGTACGGGGGGTTAGGGGGGTGTCCCTAAAATTATTTGAAGTACAGTGCGTAACATCAGTCAATGATACGAAAATTGAATTTTCTGTAGTGGTTAATATAGAAATTAAGGAATGAGGATTCAATAAAATACGAAAGTTGAAACCTGACAGGTTTTTAAAACCTGTCAGGTTTAGCACTAAAATTTTGCAAATTATTAAATCCTTATTCCTAAACGTGGCAAGAAATCCGATTTTTTGAAAAAATCTAATTTCTATTATGGAATATTTCCTTGAAAAATTTGATTTCCTAAGAAAATTAAATTTTCGGATAGACGCTTTTGGGTAGAATATCAAAAACTTTTATTTAAAAACAATCTATTATAGCAATACCTTAAAGTAACAAAGTCTATATATTGATGTAAAAAAAACTTGGCATTAAAAGGATAGCATTGTAGAATTATAAGGTTTATGCCGCAGTAATAGTATCCATGTATGGTAACATTATTTACCATAACTCAATTAATCACTCAACATTTAGGAAATATATTCATGCAATCTACTTTAAAAACATTATGCCTTGGTTTGGTAGCCACAGGGAGTTTGTTAGCGGCTAGTGTAACAATGGCAGCAGATGGTGCTTCACTGTACACAAGTAAACAGTGTGATACCTGTCATGGCGCGGATGCTAACACACCAGTTGCTGATACCTTTTCTCCCAAGTTAGCTGGGCAAAACGAAGTTTATTTAACTCAACAAATCAAAGATATCAGGGATGGTAAACGCACCAATGGTAAGACTGCTGATATGAAAAAGAAGATGGATGAGATATCGGTCAGTGATAAAGAAGCGATGGCACTTGCTAAGTGGATAGCATCCCAAACGGCAAAATCTGAGTCTGCAACCGCAAATGGGGCATCAGTTTACACCGGTAAAATGTGTAATACTTGTCATGGTGCGGATGCTAACTCACCAATTACCGGCTCTTATCCCAAGTTAGCAGGACAAGACGCAGTTTATTTAGCGCAACAAATCAAAGATATCCGGGATGGTAAACGCACTAATGGTATGAGTGCTTCTATGAAAGCGATGATGGGTGCTTTTAAAGTAAGCGATGATGAAGCAACGACTCTTGGTAAATGGGCAGCCTCTCAAGCCCAAAAATAAGGAATAAACACGAAATAATTTTCTCAACCTCCCTTAAGGAATTGAGGATTAAATAAAATCCAAATCTTAGAACCTGACAGGTTTTAAAAACCTGTTAGGTTTGAGCTTCAAAGTTGGAAGTTTTTAAATCCTCATTTCTAACCCTTCTTCAAAGTGAGGTAATAGGGTGGTTATTCCTTAAATTATTTCGTATTTGAACATGCTGTAAAAAATGTCTCATGATAGTGGGATTATTTATACCACCTACCGCCATGAGTTATATTCCAAACGATCAACAATCTTGGATTTTAGACCTGCTAGGTTTTAAAAACCTGGCAGGTCTGGCAGTTTAGAATTCAAGGGTATGTCAAGATGAAAACAGTCTTTCTTTTTAATGTTGTTTGTGCCATGTTAGGTTTAGCATTTACAGCTCATGCGGTGGGGAATGTTGCGGCTGGTAAAGTCAAAGCTGCACAATGTATCGCTTGTCATGGGATAGATGGCAATAGTGAAATGCCTCAGTATCCTAAACTAGCTGGCCAACATGAATACTATCTTGTTCAATCAATGAAGGCTTACATTGCAGAGAAACGTCACGATCCGATTATGTCTCCAATGGCTAAAGAACTCAAAGAAGCTGATAATGATATCAACGATTTAGCGGCTTATTTTGCGTCTCAACCTGCCAATACGTGTACTAATAAACCAATCACTGTCACGAATAAAACAAGTAAAGCTAAAATATGTTTTGAATGTCATAAAGCCGATGGTAATAGTGAAAAACCTTTTTTCCCTAAAATCGCAGGACAACATGAAGCGTATCTTATCAAGTCAATGAAGGCTTACAAAGAAGGTACACGGCTCGATAAACAAATGTCTCAAATAGCTTTGCTCTTTGAAGATGAAAATGACATAGTGGATTTAGCAACTTATTTTTCCTCCCAAAAATCAGATACCTGCAAAGAAAAATAACAAGTTGGAGTCCAAGATTTATCTTGGGCTTTTGCCAAACTAAAGTTTGGACTCCAATAACAAACATGGAGAATACAGTGTATTTCAGTAATTTATACAAATATAGCCTCATCATCGCATTATGTTGTGGCTTTCCTTTAAACACATCTTTTGCTACAACCTGTAGTCATCTTGAAGCCATAACAACACCGATGACACAAGGGGAGTATAGAGATGCGTTAAAATCCATGAACAAATGTTTAGATAAGCAACCTTCAGTGAGTGATCAGCAGTTGCTTAATGATTTAATTAAACAGGTGCTTGCACCTGTAGACGATACGACTTCATTTGATGAGGTTTATGGGAACTTCCAGGAAATACTCAAAATTCCTTCTTTGAAGAAGCTTGGATTCCAGATGGGCAGTTATTTTGAGAAGTACCCAAAAAAGGCGAATAAATTATTTGCAGATGTGCGGGGTGAAGGAGAAAAATATTATTTTTACTATGATACAGGTCGTTTTTTCTCACATTCACGCGGCATCGCGCTTACTGATAAATCGCTTATTTGGAAAAATCTTACGGGAGATGCTCAACGTGTGCCATTTGATGATATTAAAACCATGATACTCACTTACGATCATGGTTTTTCTATGAATAGCAATTTATCCTTAACAGGCTGGAAACTGCGAATTAATAACGACCAAAATAAGGATATTAGATTATCGCGTGTGGTGGACGAAGCAATACAACCGCTTATTTCAGCGATGATTTATTTTATCAATTTCAATAAAACTTCATCTGACTTCGTTACTTTGGATGTACCTGAAAAAGAAGTAGCCATCTTAGCGGGTTGGGTAACGTTGTGTAGCGAAAAACATGAAAATCAAGATAGTCCGATTAAAGAGTTGCAATTACTAGACGCTTGTTTTTCAAAATATGGTGACGATTTTAAATTATCACAAACTGACCGTGAATTATTAAATAAGATTACGACCCAAATTTTTGAAAAAAGCGATGTTCCTTTTGATGAAGCATATAGTAATTTCAAAGTTTTGCTTAAAACACATTTTTTTAGTGCCTTAAGTGAAAATTTTAAATTCAAAGACAACTTGAATGCGGAAGCCAAGCTTTTTAAAGATGTTCGTCCTCCCGAAGAACAGTATTATTTTTATTTTGATACAGGAACAGTTTCTTCTAGTTCACGAGGATTGGCATTAACCGATCAGTCGGTTATTTGGAAAAATTTGGTGGGTTCTTCTATTAGTTGGAAAAACTTAACGGGATCCGCCAGTCAACTGCCTTTTGAAAAAATTTCCAGTGTTAGCTTGATACACAAAATGGGGTTTCAGTCCACCACTGGCTGGAAACTGAGATTGAATAAGGATAAGAATTATGACATTGTCTTATCCAAACTTTCTACAGATAATGTTGAACTATTTGCTTCAACAATAGTTTATTTCATCAATGTTATCTCAGACGCAAACTTAACATTGCAAGTACCAGAAGAAACCAAAGATGTTTTGACCAAAACTTTTCTGGAAAGACACCCTAAAATTCAGTCAATGACTGACTCGGTTTTTGGGGCTATTATGCCTGAAAAATCAGGTGAATAGTAAAAATCTTCCTATTATCCAGAAAAGTTTCGCAAACCTGCCAGGTTTTTAAAACCTGGCAGGTTTTCATCAAAGACAAAATTTTTCACCTGCCGCACTTTTAATCATTCCCTCTTTATTCACTGATGTTACGCACTGTACTTCAAAAGTGAATACCAGAGTAGTGCAAAATGAAATTTTGCTGATTGTAACAGATTTTGGGGATACCCCCCTAACCCCCCGTACACGGGTGGAACCAAACATCAT
>JAUCGK010000405.1 GCA_030378085.1 Candidatus Parabeggiatoa sp. HSG14 | reverse complement strand
AAACATCATTTGACACTTTGCTTTAATTTTTCTATTTTGGGACTTCCCCCTGTGTACGGGGGGTTAGGGGGGTGTCCTCAATTTTGCACTCCAGTTTGAAAGCTATCTGCGTAACATCAGTTAATAAGTTACTGATGTTACGCAAGGTGCTTCTAAGTTCCACCGATTTCATCGGTGGCTATTCTTATGTAACCCCTTCTGGGTTGAAACTCACCCCAACGGGGTGAAACGTGAATAGCTTTATGTGGAACATAAGGAACTTAAGGAATGAGGATTTAATAATCTGCAAAATTTTGGTGCTAAACCTGACAGGTTTTAAAAACCTGTCAGGTTTCAACTTTCGTATTTTATTGAATCCTCATTCCTAAGGACGCTGGAGCGTCCTGAACTGGATTCCAACGCTGGAGCGTTGGAACCAGAAAACCGCTGGAGCGTTGGAACCAGAAAACAAGAAAGGAAATCCTTACGTGCTGGAGGCTTTTCGGGAGGATTTCGAGATTAAGCTTCTAATACAATGCGTATTTTTTGTGGATTTTTGTCCACAATGATATCTTGCAAGTGGTGGTTAATGCGTCGTTGTAATTCTACTAGCGTCACAGGAAACCCACCTTCTATAATCGCATTTTGCAATTCGTTCAAGTTAAAGGAAACTTTAATCAGTCCCGATAAGGCTTCTTGTACCGCCTTTATAAATTCACGATTAATCACTTCAGGCAACATATTGTCATTCAAAAAGTTGTCCAATAGAACACGATTTTTATCTTGTAGTAATCCCCATTGTTCGGTATTAGCAACGGCTTTTAGTTCAGTCAGTAAGGTTTGTGTCCATTCACTATGGAGTTGCTCTAAAGTTTCGCTGAGTTCTGCAAGTTTGTCAACAATGGCAGGTTGAGATTGTGAAGTGGGTTTGAAGTCACAGTGGGGACAAAACGCTTGTCCAATTAAATCATATTCCGTCAAATCAACGCATGTTTCTAATTGGTTGAGACGTGCTTCAAAATCGTCTAATTGTTGTTTTGGCATGACATTAATACGTGCCAATTCTTTTAATTGTGTCAGACGAATATCATATAATAGAAGTTGTTTTTCTTCGTGTTCGTTTTCACCAAGTTTCGCTTGTTGATGAGCGTTGAGGTAAATTTGCCGATAGGTTTGTTGTAGTGTCCCTAATTTTTGTTGGATGTGATAGCTAAAACCATTACTGGTACGTTGTGCTTTGTCCGTTAACTTTGGTAATAGGCTATCACGCACTTTTTTCATTTCTTGAATCCAGCCATGTTTAGGTGGTAACACGGCTTCTGCTGCCATCAAATAAGCAGTTGCTGGGTTGAGTTCTCGCAGAATGGTATACAGCACAGTGATTTCTTGTAAAATCTCAAAACCATTTTGTTGCGTTGTAACTTCTTCCACACTGTAGCGAAAATTTTTGAATTGATTGGGCGTAGAGTAAGTTTGCAACGTTTCCAAAAAATGTTTGGTTTGTGTAAGTTGCTTTTTATAATGCTGGATTTCTGAATGAGTCAGTACTGATTTTCCCCAAAAAATGGCTTTACCAGCTAAATCACTTTGGGCTTTTACCAGTGTTTCTAAGTGGTTATTTACTTGGCTACGTAATTCGTGTATTGCCTCCTCCTTATTTTGGGTGAGCTTCAAGGCTAATTTTGCTGATAAGTCAAATAACTTAAAGAGTGCTTTTAATGCGGATACATTAAAGTCTTTTGGCGGTTCAAGGTGTTTAAAAGCTAACAGTTCTTTAATGGACGTGTTGGCAAGTGCAGAAAAATTAGCGGTATTGAATTTTTGCCCCGGCAATGCTAATACCAACTCCCCAGTATAAACGAGTGCTGCCACAATGACTATGACGAATTCCGACTCAAGCCGATAAGTTTCTGGCATCAGATAATAGTTGGGGAGTAATTCAGCTTGGTTGAGTACTTGCCCGTGTGGTTTTTTTTGTAACAAACCAAGAATATGAGTTGCATAAATGGATTGTGCATTGAGTGGATCGAGATGTTCCCCATCTAGCAATTTTAAGGCATCCAAAATGCTATTCGCTTGTTTAGTGCGTTTTTTACTGGCGATTCCCCGTAATGCTTCTTGGGCAGCTTGAAGCAGATTATCTCCCGTGATGAGAATAGGAAACAGTGGATATTCGGGAGCTTGTTCATAAAAATAGTCTTCTAAACAAATGCTTGCAATCAATTCTATCAATTCGCGGAAATTGATGCGTTCTTCTTTGTCAAGCCCACCTTTGTCGCGGACACTTTTTCCTTTTGTCCAGTCTAACAAAGCTTTGGTGCGGTTTTGATAGGTAACTTCAAAGGCGCGGGTAAGGTTGTTTTGTAGCCATGCGACTAATTGTGCTAAATAAACATTGGCTTTTGATTCATAAACGGATTTAGGATGTCCAGAAGAATTTAACACTAAAATTGAAGCCGCTGCATAATTGCGTAAAATTTGATGAAATTCATCATCTTTACCTTTTAAGCGAAAAAACACTTCATCTGATCCGGTGGCATTTTTTTTATATTTAGGTGGATCATACGGTTGCAGAAAGTAAAGATAAAATGCCCGTTGAGGTACGGCGGTTGCACGTTCATTGGGTGTACCAAAAAATAAATAGCCAAGACGGGTGACTTTATGGCTTAACCATTCCAATTCATGTTGCCAAATCAGAAAATTCCCCACATAAGGTTCATCGGTGACTTCCATCACTTGCCTAAGCGCGGCATAATAATAACGATCCAATTCATCATCTTCCACAATGTCGGCACGATTTTCAATAATCGCATCAAAATCTTCTGATTTTTTTAAATCTAGGTAATACTGCCCGTTGTTATGATTTGTGGAAATAAATTGCCGATTCACGGTTTTTAAAATTTCACGCAACACCAATTCCACTTGAGACAACAAATCATCCGCAGGATTACCGAGTTCTTCAATACCAGCTTGATACAGGCATAAGCCATCACGAAGCTCTTGAGCTGTGACACCCATCGGCGTATAAAAATTATGCATTGTGAGTCGGTGTACTGATAAAGCATGAATAATCTGCAATGCCATTGCTTTATAATTGGGACGGGTAAATGCCTGTTCGATACGATTCTCTAAGACTTGACTACAATTAATCACTTCTCGAATATCATCGGTGGCACGAAACGAGAAATTTTCCCGCAATGTATTCCAATAACTATCGTAAGCCAATAGCCCTGGATAATTGTCCGGCACTTTTTGATTAAGTAGTGCTTGCATGGCACGTTCCAATGTTTTAAGCACCTCCCGTTGTTCTACCGCGATAATCCGTTCAAAGATGTCAATATAATCGGGATGTACAGGGAACAAATCAACAAATTCATCCATGCGTTCATTCATTGTGCCATAGCATTGCGCGAATGGCATTAAATACTTACGAATTTTGCTTTTTTGTGCCTTGCTTTTTTTCAAGAGTCGTTCCGCTACCACAAATTTAATATCTTTACGGGTAATTAATACTTGTTCAAAACGATCCTTTACACGGCGCAACTCATTAGCAGCAAACTTAAAACGCGGATTATCAAACACGGTTTCTTGTAAACCAGCAATAAACCGGAAATGTAAATTTTGGCAAACTTCGCCAATTTCTCGCAAAAAACTCAAATCAGTAATCAATTCCCGATCTTTTCGCCCACTTAAAAACTCTAGTAATTCATCGACGACTAATAACAATCCTTGTTCTGGATAATGTGTTTTAAAAGTCGCCATCATCTCCTCAAACGCACCTTTATTATTGGTGATTGTATCTGCCGCTGGAAAATGAAAGTTGACACTAATACTATTAAGATGAGTTTCGATTTCTTCAGTGAGACAATCACGTAATGAACGACTCACCGCACTCATTTCAACACGGATAATTTGAAATTGTCCAGCAATGGTTTGCCTTGCAGTGTCAGCAACATGTTGATGATTTAGGTATTTTATTAATTTAGCATTTTCAGCAATACTGGAAATCACCGCCATCAAATGCGATTTACCCGTACCATAGTTGCCGACAATAAATAATCCTTTGTTGTCACCACTGGCATTAAAACGAAGTTGCTCAAAAACCAGTTTTGTCAGTTTAGCTGCCATTTCCTCAGAAATGACATAGGTTTTCACCAGTTTTTCGATATCAGCTTGTTGAAATTGGATAACTGTTTCTAAATTTTCAAATTGAATTAAGTCGGCATATTGCATAAAAAATTAGGAAAAATTGTTATAGCGTTTCCCGATTGGATAAAGTACAACCTCCCCTAAAATCCCCTCCTTAAATTAAGGAAAAGACTTGTACCAGACGCAATCGGGAAAGGCTATAGAAGGTATTATTGTAATTATTTAAGGAATGTAGTTAAATCATTCAAAATCAACTTTTCCGATACCACAACAAATTGAATGGAGTATCAACGGTTAGTTTATTGGCTCTCCATAAAATGCATTCAAGATAATCACTTTCTCTAAAATTTTGAATTTCAATGACAATGACAATTTGCCTTTCCTGACTATCTTTGACAAGAATATCAACGCGGTTGAATTTTTTGTCAAAGCCGGATTGATTTGATTCACTATTCGAGTAGCTCAATTACCGAAATATCTTCACGGAGAACGGCACTTAAAAAACCTTCCAATATATCAAAGTTGGCTTTATCACGTAATATGTTTTTCATCGCCCAGTCAAAGCGGACTAATTTTGTTTCTTCTGTCATTTTTTTACCTCACTTCTCTGAATCAGGATTTACAAAATTAAAGAATTCTCTCGTTCCAACGCATTTTATAGAAGAACGCTGCGTTGAAACCAGAAAAAGTTTGATTCATTGCTGGAGCGTTAGTTTAATTCATTCTGTTATTTTCTGGTTAAAACTGTATCAAGTGCTTTTTCAAATTCTGCGAGATTTTGAACTGTAAAAACGGTTTCTTCTAGTTGTTCAAGACTTTGTAAATTTAAAGAGCTTAAACGCTTATTAAACTTTTTTTGCTCAACACCAAAGCGAAATTTAAGCATTTTCTGTAGTGCCTTTAAAATTTCTTGACAACGCCCTTTTTCAAGCCCTTTTTGTTCCCCTTCTTGCAATCCTTCATTTCTAGCGGTTTCAAGAACATTTCTTTCAACAACCATCTCCATTACATACTTTTCATACGCTTGGCGGATTGAAGGCTTCATTTTTAACAAAGTCAATTTTTCTGAAGCCTTGTCAATATTTTTGGATTTAAAATCCGCCCGAATGGCTGAGTGTTTGAGCATGTAAATCCATTCATCCATATCTGTCTTTATCACATCTTGAAAGTGTTCAACCTCAATGAGATAAAATTCGGGAAAAATATCTTTGGCGTGGAAGGTTTTAAACTTCTTGGGTGCTATCTTTCTCTTGAAAGCAAAAGGCTTAGCAGTTTGCATTCCTTTTAAATCAATACTTCCATAATAAATATAGTCGTTTTTGCCCTTCACTCTAAAGCTAAAATAAAAGTAGAGAATACTTATAGAAATGACTTTTTTGATGTTGCGATAGTCTTCTCCCAGTTCTAAAGTGTCAACGGTTAGTTTACTGGCTCCCCATAAAATGCGTTCAAGATAATCACTTTCTCTAAAATTTTGAATTTCAATGATAATTTGCCTCTCCTGACTATCTTTGACAAGAATATCAACGCGGTTGAATTTTTTGTCAAAGTCGGATTGATTCGATTCACTTTCGAGTAGCTCAATCACCGAAATGTCTTCACGGAGAACAGCACTTAAAAAACCTTCCAATATATCAAAGTTGGCTTTATCACGTAATATGTTTTTCATCGCCCAGTCAAAGCGGACTAATTTTGTTTCTTTTGTTTCTTTTGTCATGTTTTACCTCACTCGTTAAACTCAATATAGGTGGTTTAGTTTAACAATTATCACTATTTTATTGGATAAGTTTGGTGGTGGCATTTTCAGGGGAGAGATTTTTTTACCCTATCTGGACTTAAACCTGTCAACGTGACAATTGTTTCTATGTCCATCCCCTGCGAGTGCATTTTTTTGGCAATTTCCAATGCTTTTGCTTCTGATCCTTCTTGCAACCCTTCATTTCTAGCGGTTTCAAGAACATTTCTTTCAACAACCACTTCCATCACATACTTTTCATACGCTCTGCGTTTTTCAGGCTTCATTTTTAACAAGGTTAACTTCTCTGATGCCTTGTCAATATTTTTGGATTTAAAATCCGCCCGAATGGCTGAGTGTTTGAGCATGTAAATCCATTCATCCATATCTGTTTTTATTACATCTTGAAAGTGTTCAACCTCAATGAGATAAAATTCGGGAAAAATATCTTTGGCGTGGAAGGTTTTAAACTTCTTGGGTGCTATCTTTCTCTTGAAAGCAAAAGGCTTAGCAGTTTGCATTCCTTTTAAATCAATACTCCCATAATAAACATAGTCATTTTTGCCCTTCACTCTAAAGCTAAAATCAAAGTAAAGAATACTTATGGAAATGACTTTTTTGATGTTGCGATAGTCTTCTCCTAGTTCTAAAGTGTCAACGGTTAGTTTACTGGCTCCCCATAAAATGCGTTCAAGATAATCACTTTCTCTAAAATTTTGAATTTCAATGACAATTTGCCTTTCCTGACTATCTTTGACAAGAATATCAACGCGGTTGAATTTTTTGTCAAAGTCGGATTGATTCGATTCACTTTCGAGTAGCTCAATCACCGAAATGTCTTCACGGAGAACAGCACTTAAAAAACCTTCCAATATATCAAAGTTGGCTTTATCACGTAATATGTTTTTCATCGCCCAGTCAAAGCGGACTAATTTTGTTTCTTCTGTCATTTTTTTACCTCACTTCTCTGAATCAGGATTTACAAAATTAAAGAATTCTCTCGTTCCAGCGTCACTCATTTCTCTCGTTCCAACGCATGTTATAGAAGAATGCTGCGTTGGAACCAGAAACAGTTTGATTCATTCTGTTATTTTCTGCTTGAAACCGTATCAAGTGCTTTTTCAAATTCTGCGAGATTTTGAACTGTAAAAACAGTTTCTTCTAGTTGTTCAAGACTTTTTAAATCTAAGAAGCTCAAACGCTTATTGAGCTTTTTTTGCTCAACACCAAAACGAAATTTAAGCATTTTCTGTAGTGCCTTTAAAATTTCTTGACAACGTCCTTCTTCACGCCCTTTTTCAAGCCCTTTTTGTTCCCCTTCTTGCAACCCTTCATTTCTAGCGGTTTCAAGAACATTTCTTTCAACAACCACTTCCATCACATACTTTTCATACGCTCTGCGTTTTTCAGGCTTCATTTTTAACAAGGTTAACTTTTCTGATGCCTTGTCAATATTTTTGGATTTAAAATCCGCCCGAATGGCTGAGTGTTTGAGCATGTAAATCCATTCATCCATATCTGTTTTTATTACATCTTGAAAGTGTTCAACCTCAATGAGATAAAATTCGGGAAAAATATCTCTGGCGTGGAAGGTTTTAAACTTCTTGGGTGCTATCTTTCTCTTGAAAGCAAAAGGCTTAGCAGTTTGCATTCCTTTTAAATCAATACTTCCATAATAAACATAATCGTTTTTGTCCTTCACTTTAAAGCTAAAATCAAAGTAAAGAATACTTATGGAAATGACTTTTTTGATGTTGCGATAGTCTTCTCCCAGTTCTAAAGTGTCAACGGTTAGTTTACTGGCTCCCCATAAAATGCGTTCAAGATAATCACTTTCTCTAAAATTTTGAATTTCAATGATAATTTGCCTCTCCTGACTATCTTTGACAAGAATATCAACGCGGTTGAATTTTTTGTCAAAGTCGGATTGATTCGATTCACTTTCGAGTAGCTCAATTACCGAAATGTCTTCACGGAGAACAGCACTTAAAAAACCTTCCAATATATCAAAGTTGGCTTTATCACGTAATATGTTTTTCATCGCCCAGTCAAAGCGGACTAATTTTGTTTCTTCTGTCATGTTTTACCTCTACATTATTGTCGGTGGGTATCAATTCAGTTCATCACTTCTCCACTTTTTGGGCAATTAAGCCAATTTGGATATCGGTATTTTGGGCGGTGTTTTGGAACGAAAAACTGACACCGCGTAGTGGAAAAACTTTAACATCAAGTTTAAGACTTCTTTATTTTCTCCAAGATAGTTAAAAACTGACTGATTCTGAGAATGCTAATATTCTCATATTTTTTGGGTGGAAAATGTCGAATATTTTTTGTCACCAAATAATCGGCTTTTCCAGCTACAGCACATTCTAAAAAACGATTATCAGAAACATCAGAACAAACGCTTAATTGGAAATCTGGCTCAATCCAATCTGACTGATCACGCAATGTTTTTAGAACACGTTTTTTCTCAAGCTGTTTTGAATTGGGAATTAACCAATCAGCAACTGTTGTATATTCACCCTATATAGGCTGAGATATTAGCAATTTAAAATAATCTTCATCCTGTGTCATCCAATCAATCAGTTTTGCTGGTGCGCCAGTTCCATTGAGAATGGCTGATATAATAAGATTAGTATCAATAACAACACGCAAAATATCAACCATTTAAACCACCATGATTATTTCGGTATTTTTTTATTGCTTCGTCAATTGCGGTAGCGGAAATCTCCCCTTGTACTTCCGATCTAATCAAAGTGACATCCTCAAGTAGCTGTTCTTTCCAACCATATTTTTCTTGTAATTTCAAGAAAGAGGTGATTGCATTTTGCCAATTTCCATTGTATTTTTCCCGAACTACGTTTATGAAGTGGTTTTCAATATCGGTTTGTAAATTGATTGATAACATATTTCACCTTTGCTTTTTAGTATTCATGAAAAATATCTTTTGCTGGCATGGTTAAATGTCTGAATCAGAATTTTCAGGATTTTAGAATTTTCAGAATACATTTAATCCTGTAAATTCTTTAATTCTGTAAATCCTGATTCAGACAAGATTCATCGTATTAGATTTTTAAGCCTTTTAATCTGAAGTTGTTGTTCTTTAAGGGCTTCAATCAAAACAGCAGTGAGTTTGCCATAAGCGATGGATTTATAACCTTCATTGTCGGTGGAAACCAGTATGGGCAATATTCTTTTCAGCTAAAGTCCTAAATATCTATAATAATACCTAATGTAAATAGCACACAAGTCTCAATAGTTGCTATAGTTTGTGGGGTAACATTGCCAAGTTTGTGTCGTAGTCGTGTTTTATCTAGCACACGAAGTTGATGACACAATGCGACAGAATCGCTTGCAAGTCCACCCTCCCCTTTGGAAATTTGAACACACGATGGTAATGAAGCACGGCGCAAATTTGTGGTCAGAGGAATAGCAAGTAATGTGGTTGTCAGTGTATTTATGATATCATTTTGAAAAATAAGTATTGGGCGCGTACCCGCTTGTTCTGAACCTCGAGTGGGATTAAGTTCTGCTCACCAAATTTCACCACGTTTTACGATCATTTTTTATCCTCCATGATGAGTCCTGTGGTATATTCTTCCATGCCTTCTTCAGCAAGGTTGCGATCTTCTTCAGCAAATTCTGCATAGAGATTAGCCAATTGCGAAACATCATGCTGCGGTGATATGGCTTTTATGCGGGTACGAAACTTTAAAAAAGAGACGTATTCAATGACTTTTTTCAGTTCTATTTCATTCAGTTCATCCAATATTTGTGTAATTTGTTCCTTTATCAAAAAGTTTGTATTCATCTGTGTATGATTCATCATAATACCTCAGCATTTTTGTATTGAAAAAAAACATAAGGTGGACAAACAAAAACACGTTTACCCACCCTATATGATTATGGCTTCGCTACAGCAAGTTCCTGTATCTGCTTAGCCATTGTTTCATTTTGCTGTTGCAATTCCTTAACAGCTTCAATCAAAACGGCAGTGAGTTTGCCATAAGCGATGGATTTATAACCTTCATTGTCGGTAGAAACCAATTCAGGGAGAACTTTTTCCACTCCGATGCCTGTTTATAAATAGTGATTGGGATTTTCAATGAACATACCTTCATTTGCTGCTGCTTGATTCTGTTCTTGATCCGCTGACACAAAAGTAATAGCTGGCAAGTTCATAGTTTGACGCATTTCTTGTAAAAAAAGAGCAGCGGCTAAATGAACCGAATCGTATCCACGCAAACCATGTTTTTCAGCAAGATTCATAGCTATTTCGCTCACGCTGACAGTCATTTCTATAATTTGATATTGTTGTTGCCAATCTAATTTAAAGTCATGAGCCAATAAATCAGCATCTTGTTGTGAAATTTGACCTGTTCTTGCCTTACGAAATAACGCTGCAATCATTTCTGGGCCTGTGATTCGTATTGTGTAAATGTCATGCTCAAAAGCAGGATTCATTAAGTTTTGTACCCAAATACTCCCTGTTTCTTGGGCATAACGTTTAACTAATGCACTGGTATCCCAATAGAAAACTATTATCTGCGCTCCTCAATGATGAGTTGTGAGAGCGGTTTACCTTGAACTTGTGCTAAAGGACGTTTTTCATTGGCATAATGATAAGCTACTTTAATATCTGTTAATAACCCTAATCTCAGTAACTTTTGTTTGAATTGTTCTTCTGTTGAGATTGTTGGAGTATTTTCAGAAAGTGAAGGTATTTGAACTTCAACCGTCATACCATCAATTAAAGCAATATTCGGGGGGATGGTAATGACATTATTTTTTACGACACCATGACAAACTAACATTATATAGATTCCTTGGTTGTCAAAATTTTTTAGATTAATTCAAAAAAACATAATTGACAGGATTAAAGAATTAACAGAATAAATCATCATTGTCCATTCTGAAAATCCTAAAATCCTGTCAATCCTGATTCAGACAAGATTTATTTATGTATTAGATTTTCAAGCCTTTTAATCTGAAGTTGTTGTTCTTTAAGGGCTTCAATCAAAACGGCTGTGAGTTTACCATAAGCGATGGATTTATAACCCTCATTGTCGGTGGAAACCAATTCAGGGAGTACCGTTTCCACTTCTTGGGCAATTAAGCCAATTTGGGTATCGGCATTTTGAGCGTTGTCTTTCCACTTGAAACTGACACCGCGCAGTTGAGCCAATTTGGAGAGAGTGTTTTCAAGAGAGTGGATATTTTTTTTGTGGCGTTGATCGGAAGGGCTAACGAGTTCTCCTTTAATTTTTCCTGCAACGTGCAGTTTATATTGGGGACTTGTTGTGCCAATGCCGACGTTGCCACCTTTAGCAGCTAAACTGACACCACCTTTCCGGTGCATAATGATATCCATTCTGTTTGTGGCGGGAGAGTAAACGTACCAGTCACCATTTGACACGGCATAACCGGAAGAGTCACCATGCGCCATTCCTATTCTCATATCAGAGGAGTATGTCGGAGTAGTCCATCTGATTTCAGGCCATGTCTGTGAAGAAATCTCAAGGTAATGCCGCGCATTAGTTTTCCCAATGCGTACATCTCCATAAACGTCAAGTAGCTTGCTTGGACTCGTTGTACCAATTCCAACATTTCCATCACCCGAAACACTAACCGCATCAGTCAACTTCGCCACTTTTTCTGCCGAAGTACCCAGTTCATCAAGAATAGCCCGCGTTGCTTTGGCATCGTCTTCGGCTGACTTACGCGCTTGTTCAGCTAATTTAGCCTCGGCTGCCAGTTCTGTCTTGTAGGCATCTTTAACGGTTTTGAGTTGTGCTTCGTGTTTCACCGAAATTTCTTGCGTGGTGGTTTCTAAAGCTGTTTCGTATTTAGCAATCAAGGCTTTGATGCTATTGGCTTCTTTTTCAAATTCCGTCACTTTTTGCTTGGCATCGGTGATGAGTTGTTCAAGTTCGTCATCCTTGTTAATCAATTTCTGGATGTGTTCTTGATAAACCTCAATCACAGTTTTGCCGTGAGCAATCGGTGCAATGGGCATTAAAGTCAATGCCAGTAATACAACTAAAGTTAGTCGCATAAAGTTCTCCTTATTAATGTGGTTAAAAAGTATTTTGAATGGCGTTGTGACAAATGTAACATTATACCAGAAAAAATCACCTTTAATTACCATTCAAATTTAAAAATTATCCAAAATAAATTTTGGACTCCGCTTTAAAAATCATCCAAAATAAATTTTGGACTCCGCCAAACCGTTGGTTTGGAGTCCAAAATTTATTTTGGGAACCGAAACCCGCTTTTGTGGGAAGTTCCAACGCTGGCGCGTTGGAACCAGAAACATTTTTGGAGCTAGAAACATTTTTGGTTTATCATTTTTAAATTTTTATTATACTCAATTTTTAATATTTTCTATTCTTACTCCCTATCCATTTTTTTAACTTAGTGATACTATTGCAAAGATAACATGGAATTCAAACCTTCAGGTTTGGACTCCAACATCACTACATTTTTAGTGTTACCCTAATATGACAAAGTCCAATTTCCAAATTTCAATTGGAGTATTAAATCAAAATGTTCCGCCTCAGCCAATACCTAAAAGAAATCATTAATCCAACGCCTATAAAGCCTGCCCCTAAAATGCCAGGTCCTGTGGTTATTTGGAATCTTATCCGTCGTTGTAATTTGACTTGTAAACATTGTTACTCCATTTCAGCCGATACACATTTTAAAGGCGAATTATCTACTCAAGAAATTTTTGATGTCATGGATGATCTTAAAACTTTTGGTGTCCCTGTTTTGATTTTATCGGGCGGTGAACCTTTGTTACATCCTGATATTTTTGATATTTCTCATCGTGCCAAAGATAAAGGTTTTTATGTAGGCTTGTCTAGCAATGGTACTTTGATTGACGAAAATAATATTAAAGCGATTACTGCCGTTGGTTATGATTATGTGGGGATAAGTCTTGATGGGTTACGAGAGACTCATGATTATTTTCGCCGCAGTCAGGGAGCCTTTGATAAATCTTTGCGAGCGATACGCTTATGTCAAGATCACGACATTAAAGTGGGTATGCGTTTTACCTTAACCCAAGATAATGTGCGTGAGTTTCCACAAATGTTACAATTAATGGATGAGGAAAATATTGACAAATTTTACTTATCTCATCTCAATTATGCAGGACGTGGCAATAAAAATCGCAAAGATGATGTTGTACATCAAATGACTCGGCAAACAATGGATTTTTTATTTGAAACCGGATTAGAAATGCTAAAGGCGGGAAAATCAAGAGAGTTTGTGACTGGCAACAATGATGCTGATGGTGTTTATCTTTTATTATGGGCGCAACACCATTTTCCTGATAGCATCGAACATTTACAATCCAAATTAACACAATGGGGGGGTAATGCATCAGGCGTTAATGTTGCCAACATTGATAACTTAGGTAATGTCCATCCTGATACGTTTTGGTGGCATTATTCATTAGGCAATGTAAAACAACGTCCTTTTTCTGAAATTTGGCTTGATACTTCGGATTCATTGATGGCAGGACTTAAACAACGTCCGCGCTCACTCAAAGGACGCTGTGAAAAATGTAATTATCAAGCTATTTGTGACGGTAATACTCGGGTACGTGCCCACCAATTAACGGGAGATTTTTGGGCTGAGGATCCTGGGTGTTATTTGACAGATGAGGAAATTGGTGTGTAGTGATATTGGATATCAAAGTGAAACTTTGTAAGGAATGAGGATTAAATAAAATCTGAATCTTAAACCTGACAGGTTTTAAAAACCTGTCAGGTTTGGGCCTCAAAGTTGGAAGTTATTAAATCCTCATTTCTAAATGAAATATAATAAAGCTTCGCTTTATATAGCGTTTCCCGATTGCGTCAGGTACAAGTCCCCTTTTTAATTAAGGAGGGAATTTAGGGGAGGTTGTACTTTATCCAATCGGGAAACGCTATACTACGAACAACATTCAAGGAATAAAAGTATGATTAATATTCCAGGCGATAATGATGATTTGAACTTGCCTGACGAAAGTAATGATCTTTTAGTTGACAATGATGAGCTAGATTTAGTTGATGAAGAGGATGAGCTAGATTTAGTTGATGAAGAGGATGAGTTAGATTTAGCGAATGAAAATGCTGGAATTCCAGCAACTGAAACGGCTGCAACACTGGTAAAAGAATGGAGAGAAGATGAAAATCAACTCCCCATGGTTAATCCAATGCCTAAGACTTGGAAGGTAATGATTGTTGATGATGAAGTTGAAATTCATGATGTGACACAGTTAGCGTTAGACGGATTTGTCTTTAGGGACAAATCGCTTACATTTATTTCTGCTTATTCTGCTAAAGAAGCTAAATCTTTACTGAATATACATCCTGATATTGCGTTGATTTTTTTAGATGTGGTTATGGAAGAAGCGGATGCCGGTTTACAACTTGCCAAATACATTCGAGAGACTCTGAAAAATCAAATAGTGCGAATCATTCTCCGCACAGGACAACCGGGGGAAGCACCTGAAGAAGATGTTATTGTAGATTATGATATTAATGACTATAAACTCAAAGTAGAACTCACGCATCGTAAGCTATTTGTAACTATAGTTGCTGGATTAAGAGCTTATTACGATTTAATGACTATTGAAGTAAATAAAGCCACGTTGAAACAAACTTTAGAAGCAGTGCCTGTGGGAGTAGGTATGCTAAATACACAAGGCAAACCCCTCTACCTCAATCAAAAAGCGCGACAAATTCTCGGAAAAGGACTTGCTTCTGAAGCAACTACCGAGAATTTAGCTGATGTTTATCAATTTTATGTAGCTGGAAGCTCTGAACATTATTTATCCGAAGATTTACCAGTGATACGTGCATTGCATGGCAAAAGTACCAGCGTTGATGATATAGAAATTCATCAAGGTGAAAAGACTATTCCCATAGAAACTTGGGGAACTCCCATTTGTGATTCTGAAGGCAATATCACTTATGCGATTACTGCTCTTCAAGACATTTCAGAACGTAAACAAGCGGAAAAAAATAAAATTCGCCTCGCACAAGAATGTGAAGCCAAAAATGTCGCTTTACGAATGAACAAGGAAATTGAGGAAAAAAACAAGGAATTGGTTCAACTCAACCAAGACAAAAACGAATTTTTAGGAATTGCAGCCCATGATTTGAAAAATCCTTTATCTGCTATTAAAGGTTATACTGAAGATATTCAAGAAACGTTTGATGAAATGCCTAAGAAAGAAATGCTTGAACTCATAGGCATGGTTCAAGGTTGTTCTCATCAAATGTTTGATTTGGTCACTAATTTATTAGATGTTAACGCAATTGAAGCGGGTAAAGTAAATACATCAGTAGAAACGGTTGACATTTTTCCTATCATGGAAGAATTAGTTAAAGCGTATATGAAACGCGCTCAAGCCAAAAAAATCACTTTGCTCTTTCAATCCCCAAAAATACAATGTCATGCATTTGTTGACAAAAACATTGTTCATCAAGTTTTGGACAATCTCATTTCCAATGCGGTTAAATACTCGCCTTTTGATAAAAGTATTTTTATACGCATAGTCAAGGATAGCTCTGTGGTACGTTGTGAAATTCAAGATGAAGGGCCAGGTTTAAGTGCCGAAGATCAACAAAAGTTATTTGGAAAATTTACCCGTTTAAGTTCAAAACCTACAGGTGATGAACATTCAACGGGTTTAGGTTTATTTATTGTTAGAAAATTAATTGAAGCAATAAATGGATCAGTTTGGTGTGAAAGTGAATTAGGAAAGGGTGCAACATTTATTACAACGTTTAAAGTGAAGTGAAAAGTGAAAATTTTAAGAATTTTTCATTTTATACTCTGAACGTTCAAGTTTTCGGATTTAAGACCTGACAGGTTTTGAAAACCTGTCAGGTCTGGCGTGCGTTTTTAGTATATTCTCATAATCTGAAAACCTGAACGTTTGGAGTATATGTTATTATTGAATTAATCACCACAATAGTCAAACAACGCCGTATAAAACTTTCTAAACAATGGACACTTATTGGACACAGTTTGCGGCTCAAGATATTCGATTAGCAATAAAGGCGTGTGTATTGCTTTTGAATACTTGCTACTCCCATAAACTTTAGCAACTTCAACCAACCGTTCTGAGAGTTTGTTTTGGCAAGCCCCTTTTGTTGGATCGTAATGGCTAAAAGATTCTGGCACATCAAAAGGAACATCGTTTTGAGTACTGAGCCACCAACGGCAAAAATCCACACTACCAAGGCCATCCTCCTATATTAGGATCGCCAATTCGATAAAGATCACCTAATTGCCATCCTTCTTCAATTTTATCCGATAACTGACTTTGTGAGAGTGGTTTTACCGTGAAATGACTTTTACCCTGCCGTTCAAAACAAAGTACATTTGTGACACAATCTGTAAAATAGTCAAGTAAATCAGGGCTATGGGTACTCACTATCACTTGCGTTTTCTCAGCAGCGTTTTTAATCCACTCAGCGAGTATTTGCATCCAAGCAACATGTAAACCCAATTCTGGTTCATCGATCACCAATAATGTTGGTAACTTATGCGAATATAAAATGGTAGCCCAACATAACATTCGTACTGAACCATCGGACATTTCGCTCAAGTAAAAGGGTTCTCGCATATCTTCAAAATACCACTGCACAGCGAGTGACAGGTTAGAACGATAAGTTTTAACTTTGCGTGTTGTCGGTAAAATACTTTTCATGGCATTATTGATCTGTTCTTCAAAATCAATACCATAAGTAGAATGCTGCATCAGATTGTCTAGCACCAGTGGTAAATTTTCGCCAGTAGCAGACAGAAAAATATCAGCAACACCAATTTTGGGATAGGAATCCCGAATTGCTTTTAAACTCATGTCATTGGCATTGTAAAAACGCCATTGTGAAAGCGTTTCTATGAGCTGTCGCCGTACTTTATAAATCGGTGCTTGTTCGGGGGCAAAATGACTATTTTCAAGTAATTTTGGTATAGCCAGCAAAGTGAGTTCATTAGTTGGTACGCCCAATATTTTTTCAAAATGGCTATCATTGTTGGTTTTATCAGAATCGTTGATTGAAATCACACCGACACCACTTTGCTCATTATGACTTCTATAATAAGACTCTACATTATGATGAAATAATTCTGCAACAATAAAAGGAATGCTAATGGCATCTTTTACCTGAAGTGTTAAAAAAAGTGTACTACCAGACTTCATTATGTCGCTTGGACTAAACTTAAATGTATAAGCCGCATTAGACGGCAACGCAATATTGCCATCCAATAATTTAGAGCCACCTAACTGATTAATCACAGCTTGTTCATAAGCCGTCATTCCACGATTATCATCAACCGCCGTGACACAGTTTTTTAAAAAGTTTAGCACCCTTATTAAATTCGTTTTTCCAGAGCCATTAGCACCAATTAATATATTTAATTGTTTGAGTTGAATCCCTTCATTAATCCGTAAATTTTTATAGTTTTGAGTAGTTAATTTCTCAATTTGTAAGTGCTGATTTTCCATAATTTTAGGGTAAAAATATTTAGTTTGTGCATAAATAAATTGATCCAGAGTTCAAGTCGGAAAAAACCTGACAGGTTTCTAAAACCTGTCAGGTTTAGTTAAAAAAAGTTGCTTTGAACTCCAAATCATTTTACTCCCGAATGGAAATGGTAACATATACTCCAAACGTTCAAGTTTTTGGATTTTAAATGGTACATAAAGGCGTTAGGAGTGTGTTAATTTCTGGTGTTAAGTCATCAAAAAAAACCGAAAATTTGAACCTCCTATTAAAACACAAACGCTAAAATCAACAAAACACTGACTAATGTATGCAACATAATGGTGCTTTTGATGGCGGGAATAAGTGCAATTGGTTTATTGTATGAAATATACAACGTTTTGATGGCAAAAAATCCTAAGGGTAATACTAATAGACTAGCAAGAGTCAATAAAGGCAAGTTATTGAATATTACGCCTAAAACAATAACAATGAAGCTAAATAGGATTAATAATGCGTAAATTGGACGAGCGGCCATTTGCCCTAAGCGTACTACTAACGTATTTTTACCTGCTTCTTTGTCTGCGGCATAGTCTGGAAATTCATTGAGATACAAAATAGCAGTTACTAAAATAGCAAGTGGTAAAGCGGCTATTATTGCCACAAGGCTTAGGGTTTGAGTTTGCACATAATATGCACCTAGTACAACCAATATTCCAAAATTCAAACCAACTAATACTTCGCCTAAACCGCGACTGTGAAACGAAAATGGTGGTGCAGAATAGAAATAACCTGATAATACGCCTATTAATCCTATCCATAACAACGGTAAACCTCGTACCCAAACTAAAAATAAGCCTATACCAATTGCCGCTGCGAGTAATAACATGCCATATCGGTAGGTTTCTATTGGTGTTAACATACCTTTTTGAATCATACGGCTCCCCCCGGCAAAAGGGGTTAATGGTGTTTTGTTAAGTTCATCTGTTTTATTGAGATGATCAAAATAATCATTGAGAACATTGATGCCAGCATGAATAAAGAGACCTGCTAATAGTGATAGGCCAAAATACAGTGGTAAAAATATGCCTTGTAAATGCCATGCGATAACAGTACCTAATAAAATAGGCAAAATAGTGACGGTAAAAAATTGGGGGCGAGTTGCCATTATCCATGTTGCAAGTGTTTTATGTGCCATGTCCAAATCCTTTTAAATATCTATCAATGTTGGCTTTAAATTGTTCAATTGCTGGAATTTCTAAGATAAAAGCAACATAACCTTCAATGTCTTGAGTTTGTAAGGCAAAGTCCATCCGCAAAAACATGACAATTTCATCTTCTCTGAAGTCGCAAGCAGTCAGTATTTCTGCCGCCGTGCCTGCTACAAAGATGGGTAAATCACTGGTAAAACTCGTGGTTAAAACATTAGCAAGAGAAGAAAGACAAGCATTAAGTATAATATTACCTACTTCCATCAAAGCATCTTGCTCCAATTCAGCAAGTAGTTCAAGGGGAAATTCATCTTTTATGAGGATGCGTACTAATTCCAGCCTTTTTTTTTCGGGAAATAATAACAGAGCGTCTCCCCAAAAAGGGCCATAAAAATGTTGCTTGATGGCTGCAATCTTTTGTGGTGGTTGAATACTGAAGTAATTGGCAACTTGTTGTCGAGATAATACCTCAAGGCTGGGTATTGATAACTTAACTTCTTCATTGACCATTTGGCTTAAAGAATGAGCAGCTATTCCCATACCAATATTTAGTAATTCAGTAATTGCATCACATTGCAATTCAGAGAGTTGGACATTGTCATCCATAGATAAAACCCAAAATTCTTTCTTCAGTAATAGGTTTGGGGATAAAAGTAATACCTAATGCTTCTGCTTTTTGGCGTACAATGTCTTGAATATTGGCCGTTAATAAGCCAATTTTTGCCGTTGGAAAATCTTTTAGCAATTTTTCAGCGAGTGCTAAACCATCCATGCCTGGCATATTCAAATCTAAAATTGCTGTAGTTACTTGAGCTGTTTCTATTTTAGTTAAGGCTTCTTCACCATTACTTGCTTCAATAACCTCGGCTTGCTTATCAGCATGATCAATGATAGCACGTACTAACATTCTTGAAACTCGACTGTCATCAACAACTAATATTGTTTGAGATGTCATATTTTTTCCATTCTGTGATTTGTAAGATAGTTACTTATATTCCAAACGTTCAAGTTTTCGGATTTTATACCTGCCAGGTTTTAAAAACCTGGCAGGTATGGCGGACGTTTTTAGTCTATTCTCATAATCCGAAAACTTGAACGTTCGCAGTATAATTAAAGTTATTGAAGGCATAGAAGGCACTAATTTTAAGTACTTATCAATCCTCAATGAGATGTTCACTAAATGAGAGTGCAGGATCACTCCAATTCCCATTTACTGCACTAATTCCTTCTATGGCTGCAATAACTCTCTTTTTTCCCTATTCTATAATGGGAACAGCACTTATAAGTGAAAATGACAATGGATCACGTCCAGGTATCATTTTCATTTGTACCTCAAAAGTCGTTATTGCACCATTAAATGCGGTAGGTACATCAATGGCAGGCAGATATAAACTACCATCGCTCAACGAGAAAAAACCATGAACTCGAATAACAGAGTCATCTGGTTGTTCAGGAGTAGGTGTAGGGCAATTATTGATATCAATATCACAAGAAGCAGGATTTTTCTGGCATTGTGTTTTTGTTTCTTTGATAACTTGATTAGTATTTGGGTTGACAGTAATTCCACAAGATAAAGGATCATTTTGACATTTTGTAATGCCTTCATCAGTAGAACCATCCGTGTTTTGCTCTACAAGAATGCCGCAAGACACTGGATCATTTTGACATTTTGTAATGCCTTCAATAGTTGAACCGTCTGTGTTTAAAGCAACTTCTATATCACAAGAAGCAGGAACATCTTGACATTGTGCAATGCCTTGTGCAGTGGAACCATCTGTGTTTGACTCCACTTCTATTCCACAATCAACAGGGTTATTCTGACATATTCCTATACCTTCTTGAGTAGAACCGTCATCATTAAGTGTAATTTCTATGCCACAAGCTTTTGGATCTTCTTTACATAAATCTATCCCATCTTGCACAGAGCCATCAAGATTTTCAGTGGTTATACCACAAGAAGCGGGATATTTTCTACACTCTTCTTTAATCTCAGTTTCAGTACGCCCGTCCAATGAGTTAGAATCAGCATTGCAAGAAGTGGGGTTTTCTTTACAAAAATTCACACCCGCTTTAAATCCAACATTGTACCCATTCCGATATTTTGGATCAGTTTGAAGAGATGATGGGTTTGAGCTAGAAGCATCATTAGATAAAGAGGGTGAACCAGAATCACCATTTTCTTGTGCATAAGTAGATGTAAAAACAAAACACATCATAAAAATAAGTAGATTTATGTAAGATTTTTTCATAAAAAATCACCTAATATGAGTTTAATATTATCATTAGATTAATGATATTAACTTATCCGCAATTTTATACAAGGGTAATATATGATCTATTCCACCTCGTTTAATTGCTTCACCGGGCATACCCCAAACTACGCTAGTATGCTCATCTTGTGCTACAGTTATCGCACCAGCTTCGTGCATTTCTGTAATACCACAAGCTCCATCATCTCCCATACCAGTAAGGATGACACCAATTCCATTTGGTCCCACGTTTTGTGCCACAGAACGAAATAGCACATCAACTGAAGGACGATGACGATTGACGGGATTGCCCTGATTTAAACGACAGATATAACGTGATCCCGAACGTTCAACTAACAAATGATAACCACCAGGGGCAATATAAACATAACCTGGGAGTATGACTTTATCATTTTCAGCTTCATATACTGTCATTGCTGAAAGTTGATTCATTCGCATTGCAAAAGAATAACTAAATGTGGCTGGAATATGTTGGCTAATCGCAATACCTGGAGTATCAGCCGGCATTTGTACTAACAATTGTTTGATAGCTTCTGTACCGCCTGTAGAAGCCCCAATAGCAATAATTTTTTCAGTTGTTTTAAAATGACGAAAACGTGGCTTTTTCTCAATAATGATATCGGGTGGATATTTGGGAGCAACCTTAGGAATTTTTTGTAATTTAGCACAAGCCGCTACCCTGATTTTGCTAATAATTTCTTCTGAATAGGCATCAAATGTTTGAGCAATATCAATTTGTGGCTTTGCAATAAAATCCACAGCACCATATTCTAATGCTTGAAGCGTAATATCTGCCCCTTTCTGAGTGAGTGCGGATATCATGATAACCGGCATAGGGCGTAAACGCATCAAATGACTTAAAAAAACCAAACCATCCATACGGGGCATTTCTACATCCAAAGTCAAGACATCAGGATTTAAACGTTTGATCTTGTTTCTAGCAATATACGGATCTGCGGCAGTACCTATAACCTCAATATCGTATGCTGAATTTAATATTTTAGTCAACATCTGCCGAATTAAAGCAGAATCATCAATAATTAACACTTTTATTTTTGACACATTCATCTCCCTTTAAACTAAAATAAATCAACATCACCTGCCATTGGCTGTTTTTCCAAGTTGCGCCGATATGCATTTTCACGTTTAAATACCATTTGCTCTATTGCACGTAGTTTTTTAACACGTACTCGTCCATTAATAGGATAATACAATATTTTTCGTGGATAAATATCCCCGAGATCCTCTGCCAATAATGTTAAACGTTCTGTTTGTATATATGCTTTAACAAAATCAATATTTTTTTGCCCAATATTTGCCATATTTCTCATAATACGCCCCCCCCCCAAATAATTTCACTTCAAGATTTTTTCGTTTTCCACCATATTTTAAAATTTCATTAATCAGATATTCCATAGCAAAACTGCCATAGCGACTTTCTGTACTAACACTTGTATGTTCCCATTTATCTAAAGTGCTATGAGGTAACATAAAATGGTTCATTCCCCCAATACCACTCACGTTATCATGGATACAAGCTGCTACACAAGAGCCAACGACTGTGACTAAAACTTCATCATGGCGAGTCACATAGTACTCCCCTGGCAAAATTTTAGCGATAGAACTGTCATTGTGATGATCCCAGTAACGCTTAATGTGTTCATAACCGGGCAAAGCGCGAGGCATCAAAAATCGTATCATATTGGGTTTATTTTTAATGGTTAATGGTTAATGGTTAATGCTGTTCTTGTATACAATATCGTGAAACTGAAATTTATTAATGAATTTCAGTTTATTGAAAAATGGTTTTGATATTAACCATTAATATACACGGTTTGTTGCAATAAACGAAAACGAGTATTGAGTTGAAATAAGTTTTCAGAATGTCCTATTAATAAATAACTTTCATTATCAAGAATATTAGCAAACCGTTCAAACAAAATCTTTTGTGTACTCTTTTCAAAATAAATTATCACATTACGACAAAAAATAATGTCAAAGGGACCACGCATAGGCCATCCATGCATCAAATTAAGATGTTTAAATGTGATTAATTCTTGTAAATCAGGGAGTATTTGTACTCGCCCCGTTTGTGTTCCAGCTCCCTTTTTAAACCAACGACGCAAACGTATTCGTGATATTCCCTCTATCCTTTCTTCTTCATACACTCCTTTTTTACCTTTTGCAAGCACAGATGAATCCAAATCTGTGGCGAGAATTTTGACATCCCAGTGAGTAGGCACAATTTCTTTGACAACCATTGCTATTGAATAGGCTTCTTCACCACTCGCGCAGCCAGCAGACCAAATACGAAGGCGGTGTGTTTCTTGTTTCTTAATGAGTAGTTTTGGCAATAACACCCTTTCCAATAACTCAAAATGATGTGGTTCACGAAAAAAGGCAGTAAGGTTAGTTGTCATCGCATTAATAAAATGGGCTAATTCTTCTCCCCCATCCTTTTGTAATAGTTCATAATATTTAGAAAAACTTTTCAAATTTAGAATACGCAAGCGACGCGATAAACGACTATAAAGCATTTCCTGTTTATGGTCAGATAATTTGATACCTGTATGTTCATTCACCAATTTTCGTAATTTATCAAAATCTTGTTTTGTAAAAAGAAATTCTCTTTCAGTCATTGAATTTTTCCTCAATTCTTTATTTAGATTTACAATTTTTAATTTATAAAAATGTCCAACTAAAAAGCAAATACTTTCTTAAACTTAAGGAGGCGGATCGGGTATTGCCATTAAGTTGAAAGCAACC
>JAUCGK010000353.1 GCA_030378085.1 Candidatus Parabeggiatoa sp. HSG14 | reverse complement strand
GCAAAAAAGCATCTTGAGATTTTAAGACACTGAAAAATTCTTTGAGTACTTCACGGTTTATCCCCGCCCTCTCGATATCATCCACATAATTCACAATCGGTTTATCATATTCATCGACAAGAATCACAACTTTCTGATGAGTCTTATTGTGTATCTTTTCAATTAACTCAGCAAACTTATCCTTAATGAATACTTTTGACAACACAACTTCATATTTAATGGCAACATCATCTAAAAAAGATGACAATGACATTCTAAATACTTCCTCATTATTGTAAGAAATATTATTGAAATCAATCACAATAACAGGATAGGTTTGCCACTCAATCTTATCATAAATGGCTAATCCCTGAAATAGTGCTTTATTACCAGAAAAAATTTCATATAACGTTGAAACCAACAAAGATTTACCAAAACGACGCGGGCGGGAAAGAAATAGATATTTGCCGCCTTGAATTAATTCCATAATATGTTTGGTTTTATCCACATACAGATATTCTTCTTTGATAATTTCAGAAAAGCTTTGAATACCAATGGGTAATTTTTTCATTTGTCTCCTTCCTTATCTAGCTGATACCCAATCTCTTTTCTGGTAAAACCAACACCTAGAAAATGAAGGGGGCGAGAGTCATTCAAAAAACGCTCTCCATAATTTTTTGCTCGAATTTGCTTAATGGCTTGATTTGTTAAAGTAGCCATCTTGACACCCGCTTTACTATATTTAAACTCTATCAGATAAATTTTGTCTGGCAAAGCCAATACACCATCAACACGCCCTTTATCTGTCAATACTTCCAAATCAATTTCAACGCCCATCAACACCGCAATCATATAAAATAAGGAGTGATAATAAGCTTCTTGCTCAATGTGTAGTGGATAAGGAATTTTGGCAAATAAAGCTTTGATGATATTCATAAAGCCTTCTAAGTTCTCTTCTTGTAAATACCTTTGTAAATCATAAGCCAGTGGTTGGATTTCTTCCAATCCATTCTTGGTAAAACTTTCCATTAGATAGGTGACAAATGCTTGTTTAACCTCAACATTCGGATAATTTAAGGTATATTCACGAAAAAGTTCTTTATTCTCAATGTGAGTAATTGTGAGATAACCCGTTTGAAATAACAACGCAAAAATATTCATGCTTTCAATATTATAACTATCAAAAATAACTTCTGACAGTTTTTTGTTTTCAAATACCGTGACATCTTGTTGTTTTTTCTTGATTAACTTCATCAAAAATGTAGGCGTACCCGTTGCGAACCAGTAATTACTAAAACGTTGTTCCACAAACAAATTGAGAATCGAAAACGGATTATACATCTTGTCTTTGGCATTCCAAGAATAGCCGTTATACCACATTTTGATTTTGGCTAACAACTGTGGTTTTTTTATCCCTAATTCAAAACAAAGACTTTGAATTGAAGTCTCAAAATAATCTTCCAACTCGGTTTGCGTATATCCGAATAATGTGGCAAATTGTTTCGAGAGAGTGATATCACGTAGATTATTCAATTCGGAAAAAACAGAGACACGAGAAAATTTGGACACGCCTGTTAAAAACACAAACCGCAAAAAAGCATCTTGAGATTTTAAGACACTGAAAAATTCTTTGAGTACTTCACGGTTTATCCCCGCCCTCTCGATATCATCCACATAATTCACAATCGGTTTATCATATTCATCGACAAGAATCACAACTTTCTGATGAGTCTTATTGTGTATCTTTTCAATTAACTCAGCAAACTTATCCTTAATGAATACTTTTGACAACACAACTTCATATTTAATGGCAACATCATCTAAAAAGGATGATAATGACATTCTGAATACTTCCTCATTATTGTAAGAAATATTATTGAAATCAATCACAATAACAGGATAGGTTTGCCACTCAATTTTATCGTAAATAGCTAATCCTTGAAACAGCACTTTATTGCCAGAAAAAATTTCATATAACGTTGAAACCAACAAAGATTTACCAAAACGACGCGGGCGGGAAAGAAAAATATAGTCACCCGATTGAATTAATTCTGCAATGTGGTGCGTTTTATCCACATACAAACAGTTGTCTTTGATAATTTTGGAAAAGCTTTGAATACCAATGGGTAATTTTTTCATATTCTTATAAATTGTGGTTGAGGTAAAGGAATAATGCTGCACGATATGAGTTCCAACGCTAGAGCGTTGGAATCAGAAAAAAATTGTCAATTTTGATTTAGATAGAAATGTGCCAAGTAGAAATTCAGCCAACAAGCATTACCAAGCAAAAGCTGAGCAACGTAAAAAGTTATATCCATCCCAGAGATATAATTGCCGTTTTGATAAATTCAAAAATACCCGCCGCAACCAAGCTATGAGCTATAGATTGTCCTGCTTGATTCAGTTGTTGTTTTTGTTCTTGATTCAATATGCCATCTAATTCTTGTGTCTGTATCCATTTATTAAATGACTGCTCATCTCGTGCGGCTTGGGCTAATTCATCAGCTAACCACCATAATAAAACTTCAGGATAAATTAGATAACCGCTTGAATTATTTCTAATAATATGCTTCAAAATCTGCTGCCAACGTTTTTGATAATCTTTTTCTTTTAGGATGAAGCCCTGTTTTTCTAAGCGGCGCAATACTGGTTTTAAGCTGCTTATATCACCCAATAATCCCGCTTTATTCCATTGATTTAATGCAATAGCTATTACTGCCATCCGTGTCGTTGGTTCCCAAAGTCGCCAAGTATCATCGAATGTCAACCTAGCATCTTCGTAAAGTTGTTGTCCTACCAATGTATACCGTTGTTGGGATTCAGATTCGCCGTCTTCGTAAGTTTCCCATAAAGCTGATTCTTGAGGTATTTCTGTTTGATTTTATAGTATTACAATACTTACAAGACAGTAAAAAATTGTTCCAATCCAATTCGTTACCTCCTTTTTCAACCGGCACGACATGTTCCATTTCAACCATATTTTTAACGGGCATTTCGCAGTAAGAACAATACCAACCGATTTCTTTTGCTAAATCATCACGATATTTTTGATAATTTGTATACTGTTTAGGAGCGATTCCTTTATCGACAGGCCTCATTATTAATTCCTATTTTAATGAACAATCAATCAAACCTGACAGGTTTTAAAAACCTGTCAGGTTTAGGAACTATTCCTAAGAATCAGAAAATACACCTAACTCTGCTTCCTTAAATAATCGTTCTTGTTCCAAAAAAGCATGATAAGCTAAATTATCAGCAAAGGGTGTACTTAATTCATCCAATTGGGTACGTAATATTTTAACTTCTTCGTGAGAAGTGTCACCATTCATTTTTTGTAAAGTCTGATGATATTGCTTGGCAGCTTCAAACATTTGTTGGCGTTTATAACTCCATTGGGGATTTTCTACACCTTGCACATTTTCAGCGATATCTTCAATACTTTGATCAACGTATTCTCCAACCACTTCGTTTTTTGAATCTAAATTTATCAACTCCCCATCATCTAATTCTTGGATAACAAAAGGGGAGTGTGTTGTGGTAATAAATTGTATTTGCGGAAACGCTTCTTTTAGTTGCGGAACCCGCTTGTGTTGCATCGGGCGCAGCCAGCACGTCAAATTCATCAAACAATAATACCAAGGTAGTATCTTTGGGCAAATTTTGCAGTACATTAGGCAACCAAGTTTCTCGAAAAGTGATTTCTGGTTGTTTACCCCAATCCGGCTTTGATTGCTTGAGGGCGTGAGCAATTTCTTGGGCTAATCCACTCACCACTTGCCCCAACGTTAAAGTCGCTTTATCTTGTAAGTCAAAATAAATGGGGCAATAATTTCCTTGTGTGGGGAGTTGAGATACTAAATGTTGTAGCACCGAAGTTTTGCCAATGCGCCGTTGCCCATACAAAACAACGGCATTATCTTGAGGGCGGCGTAATACACGCACCACATCACGCAATATATCAGCGCGTCCAACAAACGCATTGCTATTACCCACCGGATTGCCGGCGATATAAGGATTAATTGGGCGAGACATATAAAGCTTTTATTTTTATCTTAAGGTAATA
>JAUCGK010000513.1 GCA_030378085.1 Candidatus Parabeggiatoa sp. HSG14 | reverse complement strand
TTGCTATTATAACTATAATATCGTTTTTCAGGTAAATAATTTCACACTGTTTTAATTTATTGAAAAATCAGCAATAATTTTTTTGATTTGTGAAACTATGTAACTACTCAGTCTCATGATGAATGTTAATGCTTTTTTATAAGGAGTGACGCTGGAGCGTTGGAACGAGAGGCTGAGTAGTTACGAAACTATTTATCTGAACGTCTATAAAACGCAGTCACATTTTTTTAATAAAAAAATAGAGATATTTTATGAACGTAAAAGTAGAACCAGGCACATTACTTATTGTAGACGATATCCCTACTAATCTGAAAGTACTCTTCGATTATTTGAAGAGTCTTGGTTTTAAAGTACGGGTTGCTAAAAATGGTGAACACGCGCTTACGCAAATCGTCCACACGGCACCTGATTTAATTTTATTGGATATTATGATGCCTGGAATGGATGGATTTGAAGTTTGCCGACGTTTAAAAGCAGATGATAAAACTCGTGATATTCCCGTTATTTTCATGACAGCACTTATCGAAACAGTAGACAAAGTTAAAGGCTTTAAATTGGGTGCTGTCGATTACATTACTAAACCTTTTCAACACGAGGAAGTCTTAGTCCGCATTAATGCACATCTAACTATTAGGAATTTACAGAAAAAACTTGAAAACAAAAATCTTGAATTACAACAACACAATGCAGAATTAGACGCTTTTTCCCATACGGTTGCCCATGATGTAAAAAGCCCTTCTAACGCGATAATAGGTTTAACAGATTACCTCATTGAAGAATTATCTTCTTCAATAGATGCAAAATCATTAAGAATGTTACGGCGTATTGGACAAGCAGGCTGGGATATGATTAAGATTACTAATAGCTTGATGTTATTAGCCAGTGTTCGCCATAATCAAAAAGTAGACATGGCAGATATAAATATGGACAAAGTTGTTACTCAAGCACAACAGCGTCTCGTTCAGATGATTGAAAGCTATCAGGTAAACATAACTATTCCTACCAAATGGCCAATAGCACGAGGCTATGCGCCTTGGATTGAAGAAGTGTGGGCAAATTATCTCAGTAATGGCTTAAAATATGGCGGCCATCCACCACATTTAGAATTGGGAGCAACGCCTGAAGAAAATGGCTACATTCGTTTTTGGGTGCGCGACAATGGACAAGGTCTCACCTCTGAGGAACAAAGCAAATTGTTTGTACCATTTACTCGTATCAATCAAGCACGTGTTGAAGGACATGGTTTGGGTTTATCTATTGTGCAACGAATCATTGAAAAATGTGGGGGACAAGTAGGAGTGGAAAGTCAAGTAGGACAGGGAAGTACCTTTTATTTTACATTGCCTGCTGTTGAGTAGGGGATTTTTTTAAGGAAGGTGCATAAAATAACTTCGACAACTAAACCTGACAGGTTTTAGAAACCTGTCAGGTTTGCCCAATATTTTGGTAAATTATTTCATGCACATTCCTTAAGGTTAAATTTTTTTGTGCAAAAACTTTTGCCTCAAAAGTAAAATAAAGTTGAAAATTGCGTTAAGATATTCATTTAAAAAGAGAAACGTATAATTAAGCAAGATTCATGCCTAAATAATTTTAAGAATTAAAGGGCAACCATATTCGAGGCAAAAGGATTGCCCCTACGTAACATGATGATTTGTAGAGGTAATCCCTTGTGGTTGCCCTCAAAAAAATCCTTAACTTAATGGCATCCGTCCTTATCAAGGAAAAAAAACTCGTCTTAGGAATAAGGATTTTATAATCCCTAAAACTGGAATGCTCAAACCTGACAGGTTTTTAAAACCTGTCAGGTTTAGTACCAAAATTTTGCAAATTATTAAATCCTCATTCCTCAGTGTATTATTTTTCACGCAAATAAGCTTGCAAGTAGCGTTGTACAATTATCAATTGTTTATTTAAATTTTCATCTTCCCCCTTTTCATTCTCCCCTGTCTCAAAATCAGATGACATACTGTGCAATAATTGTACACCTTGAAAATTTCCATCTAATGTTTGATAGATTTTCAATACATCTGGAAATGGATAATTTAAACCCAAGTGTTGAAGATAGCGGGAAAAATCACTAAAACTTGGGCGAATGAGATGATAGTTATAACAAGCAATTGTTTGGGACATTGTTTGGCGAGAAGTCAATAAAATTCGTAAATCAACGGGTTTTCCCCAATAACTCAGTCTTTCAAGACAACTTTGGATAAAGTCATCAGTTAAAATGCCATTATTTGGATTTTGAATATGTTCCAGATTGTCTAACCATAAAAGCCAACGTCCACACGTTAATTTTTTTAAAAGTGTTTCTAAACAAGTTGTATGAGTCAATTCTAATGCTTGTGCCAATGTTGAAATAAATGTGGCTCCCCCACCCGCTTGATATGCTAATATCCGATATCTTTGTTGCGCCAATGTCATCGCTAAACGACCAGCTAATGCCGTTTTACCTAATCCACCCCTCCCTTGAATAAGTAATTGTCGTATTGTCCCAGTGCGTAATGCATCACCCAAAGTACGTAATTCTCGACGACGGCCAATAAAAATATCGGGTAAAGTTATTTTATGCCCCACAGGATTAGGCAAAATAGGCTTTGGACGAAAATGCCAATTGATAAGTGGCTGAGTGGGATTGCAAGTAAGTAACATAGGCAAACACCATTGCCCTTCGTTTGGATCAGAATAATTTTTCTCAAGAATTGGATCCCGCCATATTTCATTGGGTTCTAATAATTGCGTCATCGCATGACGGCCTTTTTGTACGGCTACATCTATCCGCGCCTGTTGTGCCAAAGCAAGGCATAGTGTCCGTACAAACACACTGCCCGCCCGATCTATGAGTGGCTCACGCATTCCTACCAGATGTGGTACTCCCGCTTGTGCAATGGACATAATCAAACTGGTATTTGAGGCTGACAATTGGCCTGATTGACAAGCAGCAACCACCACACATTGCACCATCGTATTTTTAAATGTTTGGGCGAGAGCATGAGCATTAATGAGTTCACCATAGCCAGCATCGTTTTCAAATACAAAAAATCCTCCATTATTTCCCTTTATCAAAGAATTTGAGTGGCTCCCTTTATCATAGGGAGGGAGGGGAGAATTTTTCTCTTGTTTAAATATCCCATGTCCACTGAGTAATACTAAATGCCACGGCTGACTATGTAATATCTCTACAAACGTGGTAAAACGCCCATCATCCGGCGCGTAAAAACGTACCCATCCGGCTGTTATAAACGGAGCAAGAGCAGTCGCTAACGTTTGTTGTTCTTTTTCAATATCTAAACATGCACACCCATGAAACGTTTTTTCTGGTTGAGCTGTCCAGAATAAAATATTAAGTGGACCATCTAACAGTGGCATCACCTTATTGTTATTTAGTACACGACGCGACAGCGTATAATCGGGATGTTTACCCAAAAAACCAAATTCAGGATGATATAAACATTCCCACGGTAAACTCCCCACGACAGTGTCACCACATTCAATAATAAGTGTCCGCGATATTAAAGTTGTATCTATCTCTAGAAATTGCCACAACGCACTGCCAACTGTTTTTAAATCTTCAAGGGTAACGCGATAGGTGTTATACCGTTTACTTAATTGTTGAGCAAGCGTATGTAAATGAGGACAATCTGCTAACTTATCCACCGACGGACTAATGAGAAACATAATGGATAATGAAAAGTGAAAAGTGAATAAAGATAATACATGCTCGTTGTAAATTTTTGCCTCAACTGGAATTTAAAGCATAACGAAGCGGAGTTTTGTTTTTTTAATTTTGTTACAAAGTGCCACTTTGGATGAAAGTTCATCACTAAATTATTCACAGCAAAAAAAATTGTGGACTATAATCTATAAATAACATTACAATAGGCGTGTTATTTATTGCAAATTATTAAAAAACGCTCGCATCATATTAATAAATATGATTTAATTTCAAAATATCATATTAATTTGGAGTACAAGGCGTACTTTGTACGAATGTCTATTTTAATACAGACTATAGAGATAAATAAGTAAATATACACAAATCTTTGGTAACTAC
>JAUCGK010000352.1 GCA_030378085.1 Candidatus Parabeggiatoa sp. HSG14 | reverse complement strand
GTTTGGTTCCACCCGTGTACGGGGGGTTAGGGGGGTATCCCCAAAATCTGTTACAATCAGCAAAATTTCATTTTGCACTACTCTGGTATTCACTTTTGAAGTACAGTGCGTAACATCAGTTATTTAAAAAGTGATTTCTTCAAAAGCGTAATGTTTAAGTATATTCAGAATTTTTCTTAAATCATCTATTTTCGTATTAGGATTTAATAGAGTAAATTTAAGATAACTACATGAATATAAACGAGTTTTACCAATGTTAGCAATACCATCCATGAGTATTTTTTGACAAATTTTCTCATTAACAATGTCCAATTCTGAATCCGTTAGTAAATTATCACCAATATAGCGAAATAATAAAGTGTTCAATGTCGGTTTAATAGCTAGCTGTAGCTGAGTATCCTGCTCAATTTCGGCGGCAATTTGTTGAGCTAATAAGACAGTACTTTCAATCATTCCTGCAAAAACTTTGCGCCCTAAATTACGCAAAGACATAAATAATTTAAGTGCGTCAAACCGCTTTGTCGTTTGCAAAGATTTAGTCACCAAATTAGGAATATCGTTAATCTGATCAGTTTCAGGATTCAGATATTCTGCATGTAATCGAATTAAATTAAAATAAGAACTGTCTTTGATTAAAAAAGCCCCACAACTAATGCTTTGATAAAATTGCTTGTGAAAATCTACTGTGATTGAATCCGCTAATTCTATACCTTGCAATAAATGACAATATTTATCACTGAGAATAAAAGCACCACCATAAGCAGCGTCCACATGTAACCAAAGATCATGTTGTTGAGTACGTTTTGCTAATTCTTGCAAAGGATCAATACTGCCAAAGTTTGTACTGCCTGCAGTACCCACAATAGCGATGGGGATCAAATGATTTTGTTTACAATGTTCCAGTGCGGCATCTAAAGCTGATATTGCAATACGCTTGTGTTCATCAGTTGTCACTGGTATTACAGCATTTGTACCCATACCAATTAATGCTAAAGATTGTTGTACTGAAAAATGAGCCTCTTCTGAACATAATACTCGAAATTGATGGGCTTCTGCTGGAATACCTTGTTGCCAAACATCAATATTAAAATGTTTCTTAGTGGCGTGATTTCTAGCTAACAGCAAGCCCATCAAGTTGGATAAAGTCCCCCCACTGGTAAACACGCCATCAGCTTGATTATCATAGCCAAAAATGTTACCTAACCAATTAATAATATGCTGTTCTAATAAGGTAGCCGCTGGACTTTGGTCCCAAGAATCTAACGATTGATTAGTCGCACTGATAAATGTTTCTGCTATGACACTCGGTATCAACGGTGGACAATGTAAATGAGCTATACATAGTGGGGCGGATACTTTTATGCTATTTTGTAGTATATGTTGTTCTACTTCTTGTATAACGGTAGACAATTCAACACCTTGTTCGGGACAAGGTTCTAATTCTGCGATTTGGGTTGCAAGTTGGGCTGGACTCATTCCACTGTAAACTTGTTCTAAATTGGCTACATGCTGTAACAGTGATTGATTTGCCAGAGTTGTATTATGGTTATATGAGTTGACACTGATATCTGAACCATCAAGAAACCAACCCGTAAAATGATTAGGCATAAGCATTTTCCTTTGTAGACTTAGCTGTTTTTATAGCTTCTTCAACACGAGATGCAACAGCATCAACTTGTTCTGCATTGATAATTAAAGGCAGCAAAAATCGTATCATACTCGCATTACGTCCTCCTAATTCGACAATAAGTCCTCGTTTAAAACACGCTTGCTGAATACGAGTTGCCATGTAGATAATAGTGATTATCTTTAATGATTGGTTCTACTAATGAATTTAGCATTTTTTTGTCATATAGGTTTTATTAACTGGAATATGAATGAAGCCAAATATATTTCAAACATTCAAGTTTTCGGATTATGATAATATGCTAAGAATGTCTGCCAGAACTAAAAGGTTTCAAAACCTTTTAGTTCTTAAATCCGAATATTTGAACGTTTGGAGTATATTTTGATTATTTTTCTTGCTCAAGCTGATGGTATTTTGCCAATGGTAACATTGAGTGCCCTATGCCAGCGGCTAAACCAGTCGTGTATAATATACTGGCAATAGTAATCCCAAAATGAAAGAAAAACACGCCACCAATAACTATAACTCCCGGTACAATAGTTGTTGCAAGTCCGGTATTTAAATTAGTATTTAATTCTTGAGCCAAATCGAATAATTTATTCAGTTGACTCAAATTTTTATCCAATAGTAAAATTTGAGCGGTGTCTGTTGCAATCATTGAAGCACCAGTCAGAGATATAGAAACATCAGCTTGTTTTAATGCAATGGAATCATTAATACCATCACCAATAAAACACACAGATTTTCCCTCTTTTTGAATATCTTCAATAATTTTAGCCTTATTTTCTGGTAAAACCTCCGCAAAATAATTGTCTATTTCTAGTTCTTCGGCTAATTGTCTGGTTGGTTCTACGTGATCGCCAGATATGATATACACGGCAAAATGACGTTGTTGTAATTGTTTTATTATCATTTTGACTTCAGGGCGAATCGTTGCATGTAATTCGATTGCTCCCATCACTTGAGAACCAATTGCAATCATAATCAATGAATAACCATGTTCATGGCAATATGCCATAATATTTATCATTATTTCTGGTATGGCAATTCCTTCCATTTCCATAAATCGAAAACTACCAACTCGGATCAATTTATCATCAGCGACAACTTTTATACCATAACCAATTTCATAATTAGCATCATCAATCGTTGGTAATTTTAGTTCACGTTTATCGGCCTCTTGCAAAATAGCTTTAGCAATTGGATGAGATTGTTTGTATTCACTAGCAGCCGCATAAGTTAGTAACTCGTTTTCTCCATAATCATTGAGAGTATAAATCTTTCCAACATGGGGCTGTTCCTGAGTAAGAGTGCCTGTTTTATCAAAAACAACTGTATTTACTCTACGTAATTCCTCTAATGCACGTCCATCCTTAATCAGAATACCATTTTTAGACGCAACTTTTAGGAAGTTTAAGGTGCTAATGGGGGCTACAATTCTGATACCATCACCCAAATAGCTGTAAAGAATGGCTAATGCACCACTTACCCCTGAAACAGGTATAGTAATACCAGCCAACATTAACGTTGGTAAAGCTATGTCGTCTGCTAATTTTTCTCCTTTTGATTGAGCAGACATTTTATATTTAGCGGTATTGTTTAGAATCTCAGTAATTTTTTCTACTGCTGTTTCTTTACCTGATTTTTCAACCTTAACCCAAATTCTACCTGATAATACCACGGTCGAAGCAAATATCTGGCTATCAATTTCTTTTTCTGCTGGTTGTGATTCACCAGTCAAAATATGTTGATCCACCAACGCCACTCCCTTTGTGACACTGCCATCTACTGGTATAACTTCTCCGGCATTGATTACTATAACGTCACCCGTTTTTAAATCATCAAATGGTATGCTGATTTCCACCTCATTTTTTACTAACCACACAGAATTAGGAAATTTTTCAAAAATACTTACAACATCCTTTTTAGAGTTATCCTTCATATCTGTAACAAGTTTTAGACCAAAATAAAATATCCAATCAGTCAAAGCAGCTATAAAATAATGACCAGTGAGCAGTAAACTAGAAACAGCAATAAAATCAACCGCTCCAACATTTATTTTATGTTCTTCAGTGAGAGACTTGTAACCGTTTTGCCACAGTGGTATTAAATCGTAGGTAACTCCCAGAATACTAAAGTAAAGCAAAGGAGGATAAAATAAAATGCCTACTGTTGCTAAAGCTAACGAAGTGGATGAAATTAAAAAAATTCGATTAGTGATTTTTTCAGGATTGCTAATTTCTTGTTTAGAAACAATTAGTTCACTAGATTTTTTAGGATTTTTTACTGGTAAAATTTTACTAATTAATTTTAAACCTTTGTAAGTGATTAAACTGCTAGCTATAAATAATAAAGGTATCATGGTATGAATCTATATTTTAGTTTTGAAGTAATTGATTGTGAAAATCTACTGTGATTGAATCCGCTAATTCTATACCTTGCAATAAAT
>JAUCGK010000351.1 GCA_030378085.1 Candidatus Parabeggiatoa sp. HSG14 | reverse complement strand
CTTTGCTTTTTCTATTTTGGGACTTCCCCCTGTGTACGGGGGGTTAGGGGGTAAAAAGGTAGGTGTCCCCAAAATTCGTTATAATCAGGTTAATTTGTATTTAATTAATTTTTTTAAAGTCATAAAATCGCACCTCGAAAAGTATCAAAACCATTGACAAAATAAACAATTAAAGAAAACAGTCAATAGTTACTATTGACTTTCAGAAAAATAAAATTATCAGATTTTTTATCGCAAATTTTTGGGATCAACAATCTACAGAAATATTTTTTCAAAAAATTATAGCTGATTAATAGAACAATTAATTTAAATCAAAAAAATAAATAAAAGCCTTAAAATTGAGGGATATCGATATCTTACAGCGTATTAAGAGATTACGATTTATGATTACAACGAAAGTTGTTACCTTATAAAAGAGTTAGAAAGTTTATATCAATTTAATACAACTAAATTGAAATAATAATTAAATCAATTATTTAAATTTAATCATAATCTAAAAAACCTATGTTTTGAGTGTAGTTTAATGGAAAGGTAACAGAAAGTAAAATAACATCACTATATGTTCATTTTCATAATTTTTAAATTTTTTAGTTTTCTTGGAAAACATAAATCCTCCTTACTTCCCTTATAGAGTAGGCTTGTAAGAAAAGTGGAATTCTCCACTTTTGTCTGATGGGGATTTTTTGATTATGATGTTTAAGATGGTAATTATAATTACGATTACGATAAAAGTGTTACTTTTTATTAGATACTTGATGTTACACACTGCACTTCCAAAAATGAATATCTGCATGCAAAATTTATTTTGCCAACTGAAGTGCAACCCCTTGCAAAATAAATTTTGCACTCCGGTATTTACTTTTGAAGTTTTCTGCGTAACATCAGTAATTTATTTCTTTTTGGATTTTTTGTATCTTTTTTTTTCAGAACTGCAATAGTGGAACTCTTAAAAAATCTCCTATTTTTAATGAGTTGCCCTTAAATTTGTTGAGCTTACGGAGTAAAGAAATCGTTGTGCCATAACGTTTGGCAAGCTGCCATAAATTTTCACCTCGGCGAACTCTATGTTTTTGCGTTTTGACTGGTGTCACGGCGGAGTGAGTATGAACTTGGTGCTGTTTTGATACCAGGGCTTTGGCTTGCACTTTTAATTGTTGTCCTACATAGAGAGAACGATTATTGAAATGATTTAACTGACGTAGTGCTGCAACGGTTGTTCCATAGCGTTTAGCAATTTTCCATAAATTCTCACCTCGACGAACTCTATGCTTTTGCGTTTTGATGTCAACTTGAGCTAATTGAGTTTTCTTTTTCACAAACAAGTGTGCGGGTATTTTAGCAAGACGCTGTTTAAACTTACCCACTTTATCAACTGGAAGAAGAAGGTAATGTGGTCCTTTTGGATTAGTTACCCCACGTCTATAAGAAGGATTCAAGCGTTTAAACTCAGTACGTGATAAGCTTGCTAATTGAGCCGCTAAAGAAAGATCAATTTGATGACCCACATTTACTTGTTTTAAATAAGGCTTATTAGCAATAGCCTGTAGTTTAATCCCAAAAGTTTGAGGATTAGCCACAATCCTTGATAATGCCAACAATTTAGGGACATATTCACGAGTTTCTCTAGGCAAACTGAGTGACCAAAAATCAGTGGGTTTACTTAATTGCTCATTTTTTTTAATGGCTTTTTTCAGGTTTCCCTGTCCATAATTGTAGGCAGCCAATGCTAAAAACCAATCATTATCAAAAAGTTTATAGAGGCTTTGTAAATAATCCAACGCCGCAGTAGTTGACTTCATAATATCGCGCCGCCCATCGTACCATTCATTTTGCCTTAGTCCCCGTCCCTTTCCAGTTGCAGGTATAAATTGCCACAATCCAGCCGCGCTTTTATATGAAAGTGCCATCGGTTCATAAGCACTTTCAATAGCAGGCAATAAAACAATTTCTAAAGGCATCTTCCTTTTTTCAATCTGTTCAACGATATAATAGAGATAGGGGTGCGCTTTTTTAGAAATTCTCTTAAAATAATGCGGATTTTTTACATATTTTTTAATCGCATTTTGGACTTTATAATTGTTAACTTCCGGTAACTTATAACCATTGCGGATACGACTCCATAAATCAACAAAAGTCTGGCTATCCTTATTGGTATTTTTACTCACTGTTTCATTAGTAAAAATATTAGCAAGAACTTGGTTTGTATTGAGTCTGTTTTCAGTGAGTTTTTTAGCATCAACCTTATCAAACTTCTTAGAGAATTTATGCGCTTTGTGTGCTTTTTTTGCAGCTTCCAAAGCAATTAACTTGCTAGTTTTTCCTGTTTTTTCTGTGGATTGGTGAATGAAAGGGTTACTTACCACGCCTTGAGTTCCAGGCAATGAGTTAATTTCTTCTTCAAAAACCCACGCCGTCGAAAATTGATTGCTTCCTTCAGAGTTGGATGATGCTAAGTCAAGAGCTATATCATCATCAATCCTATATAAATGAACGAGTGAGTCAGTTTCCTGATTTTTGTATGTTGTGCGATTTGCGGCTGTATGGGAAATATCAGTTGTACTGACATTCGGTTTAGTCACTAAAGTATTGCAGCCAAATAAACTGGCAACGGTTAATAATAGTAAGAGTGTGTTATATGTTTTCATAAGAGTTCTCATGCTAGATAAAAAACTGAAAAAAATCAAGTTAATAACTGATGTTACGCAGATAGCTTCCAAACTGGAGTGCAAAATTCCTGATTATAACAAATTTTGGGGACACCCTCCTAACCCCCCGTACACAACCCCCCGTACACAGGGGGAAGTCCCAAAATAGAAAAATTAAAGCAAAGTGTCGAATGATGTTTGGTTCCACCCGTGTACGGGGGGTTAGGGGGGTGTCCCTAAAATTATTTGAAGTACAGTGCGTAACATCAGTTAATAAAAGGTTAATCATTAGAAATTACCTATTTTTTATTCTTAAAATATTTCTTATCTGGCAAATATTGTGCCATTCCTTCTCCCATTAATACTTTATTTTGTGTTTTTAAGTGAGAGAGCCATGTCAAGTAATTAGCATCTAACAACATGATGACAGTAGAACCCATATTAAAACGTCCCATTTCTTCGCCGCGTTGTAAAAAGGGAGCTGTTTTCTCAGGATAATGCCAATGTTGAATTTGAGAAGAACGGTTAGGAGCTATAGTACCTGCCCACACGGTTTCTATACAACCCACAAAAATAGCACCTACTAAAATTAAGGCCATTGGGCCAAATGCCGTTTCAAAAAGACAAATTACTCGTTCATTACGGGCAAATAAATTTGGAACAACCCGGCTAGTTCGTTGATTAACACTGAATAACCGTCCTGGTACATACACCATGTCCGTCAGCCGCCCCGTCATTGGCATATGAATACGATGGTAATCTTTGGGTGACAAGTATAAAGTACAGAACAAACCTTGTTTAAATAAACTAGCGATTTTAGTTTGTCCACCCAATAATTCCGTCAGTTGGAAATGGCGACCTTTAGCTTGCAGTAAACTACCACTTTCAATTTGACCTATTTGGCTAATTTTTGCATCAACAGGACTTAAAATCTCAGTTTCAGAAAATGGGCGTGCAGTTGATTTTAATGCACGAGTAAAAAATAGGTTAAAACTGGCATAATCACGTACCTCTGATGATTGGGCAATATTCATATCAATGCCATAAAAATTGATAAAACGTCTAATCATCCAATGGGTTACTGTACCCCATTGCAAACGGGTCAATTTCAAAACCAACCGCGACAATAAATGTTGTGGGATAAGATATTGTGGCAGTGTTAAGAGTTGATCGCTCAATGAATTTTTCATAGTGTATCGTTCTGTAAATTCTCAACATTAAGTGATGTGCATAAAATCGGCAACTAAATCTGACCAGTTTGATTCAAGACTTGGATAAATTATTTTATGCACATTAGTGATATCATTCAAAATTGTTAGGGAGTTGTAAAAAAATACTGATTGTAACAGATTTTGGGGACACCCCCCTAACCCCCCGTACACGGGTGGAACCAAACATCATTTGACACTTTGCTTTAATTTTTCTATTTTGGGACTTCCCCCTGTGTACGGGGGGTTAGGGGG
>JAUCGK010000350.1 GCA_030378085.1 Candidatus Parabeggiatoa sp. HSG14 | reverse complement strand
TGTTTGGTTCCACCCGTGTACGGGGGGTTAGGGGGGTATCCCCAAAATCTGTTACAATCAGCAAAATTTCATTTTGCACTACTCTGGTATTCACTTTTGAAGTACAGTGCGTAACATCAGTAACTAACTGATGTTACGCAGATAGATTCCAAACAGGAGTGCAAAATAAATTTTGCCAACTAGCGTACAACCTTTGCAAAATAAATTTTGCACTCCAATATTCACTTTTGGAAGTGCAGTGTGTAACATCAGTTAGTAACTACTCAGTCTCATGATAAATGTTAATGCTTTTTTTAAGGAGTGACGCTGGCGCGTCACAAAATGCGTTCCAACGCTGGCGCGTCAATGCCATTAACTTAAGGATATTTGTAGGGTGGGTAGAACGAAGTGAAACCCACTAAACCCTAGAAAACGCTGGGTTTCGCTATCGCTCTACCCAGCCTACATTGCTTAATTCAATGGCATTGACGCTGGCGCGTTGGAACGAGAGGCTGAGAAGTTACTTTTATTAAAGATATTTAAAGATATTTTCAGAAAATAATTTCAAAAATTGAAGCTTTTTTATTTTCATATAAAGTCACAAAGGTGATAATAGAAAGGATATAGCGTTTCCCGATTGGATAAAGTACAACCTCCCCTAAATCCCCTCCTTAAATTGAGGAGGGGACTTGTACCTGACGCAATTGGAAAATGCTATAAGAAACGAGAATAAGAGACGCGAGCATCGCGTTTCCCGATTGGATAAAGTACAACCTCCCCTAAATCCCCTCCTTAAATTGAGGAGGGGACTTGTACCTGACGCAATCGGAAAATGCTATAAGAAACGAGAATAAGAGACGCGAGCATCGCGTCTCTACAACATAGAATTATTTATAGCAAGTCATTCTTTTTTAGAAACTTGAACATTGTCTCGTAGAAATACTGTGCGTAACATCAGTTAATTAAGAAATAAGAAGAAACTTAAGAATTTAAATATAAATTCTCTAAAAGGAGAAAGTTTTGTGTCTATTCAAGAAATTAAAGTACCAGTTCTCGCTGAATCTGTTGCCGATGCTACTTTATTAAACTGGTGTAAAAAACCAGGCGAAGCAGTGCAAGAGAGTGAAAAATTGGTCGAAATTGAAACCGACAAAGTCGTCTTAGAAGTAGTTGCACATCAGGCAGGTACATTAACAGAAATTCTTAAAGCAGATGGCGATAATGTGCTTAGTGAAGAAGTGATTGCTCGTCTTGATAGCAATGTTGCACCAACGGTTACATCTCCCACTCCCGTCATGGAGGAAAAACCTGCAATAGCTTTAAAGGTAGAACTAGCACCGTCTTCTACTGCGCCTGCTAAAACAAGCCCTGCAGTTCGTAAACTTGCCACTGAACAAGGTATTGAACCTGGTGCTGTGCCACATCATGGTGATCGTGTTACTAAAGCGGATGTGCTAAAAATTCAAAAGCCTTCTGTTTCTCCCTCCTCTCAAAGTGATGCCTCAGTTCGTGTCGAAGAACGAGTTCCTATGACCCGTTTACGGAAACGGGTTGCTGAACGTTTGCTTAATGCCCAACATGAACACGCCATCCTCACAACCTTCAATGAAATTAACATGAAGCCAACGATGGATTTGCGTAAAAAGTATAAAGATGTATTTGAAAAGAAGCATGGTGTCAAATTAGGCTTTATGTCTTTCTTTACCAAAGCCGCCGTTGCCGCACTACAGAAATTTCCTGTGGTCAATGCTTCAACTGAAGGAGATGATATCATCTATCATGGCTATTACGATATTGGTATCGCCGTGAGTAGCCCACGCGGTTTAGTTGTGCCAATTTTACGAGATGTCGATGCGATGTCTTTTGCTGATGTAGAAAAAGGTATTACTGACTTTGGCAGACGCGCCCGTGATGCTCAGTTGAGTTTGGACGATTTAACGGGAGGTACATTTACCATTACCAATGGTGGTATTTTTGGATCAATGCTATCTACACCAATCCTCAATCCGCCGCAAAGTGCTATTTTGGGTATGCATAACATTGTTGAACGTCCCATTGCTGAAAATGGACAAGTGGTGATTCGCCCTGTGATGTATGTTGCTTTGTCTTATGATCATCGCCTCGTTGATGGACGTGATGCAGTGCAATTTTTAGTGGCGATTAAAAACGCTTTAGAAGATCCCTCTCGTTTGTTGTTAGATGTTTAGGTTTTTTAATGGTTAATGGTTAAAGGAGTTATTAAAAAAATGGCAGATTATAATGCTATCATCATAGGTGCAGGGCCAGGCGGTTATGTAACAGCCATTCGTTGCGCTCAACTCGGTATGAAAACCGCATGTGTGGATAAATGGGTTAATCCGGAAGGTCAATCTGTTTTGGGAGGCACTTGCTTAAATGTGGGTTGTATTCCTTCCAAGGCGTTGTTAGATTCTTCTCATCACTACTACTTTTTGCAAAAACAAGCCGCTGAACATGGTATTAAATGCGAAGGCTTAAACATTGATATTGCTGCGATGCAAGCACGTAAACAAGATGTGGTGAAAACACTTACCCAAGGCATTGTTGGCTTATTTAAAAAGAACAAAGTGGCAACAATACAAGGAACTGCTCGCTTAATGGGTAACCAACAAATTGAAGTCACCGCTCATGATGGCAGTAAACAAGTAGTGACAGCCGATAACATTATCATTGCAACGGGTTCAGTACCAACCCAAATTCCTGTCGCACCCGTTGATAATAAATCTATAGTAGATTCAACGGGGGCATTAGCTTTTGACAATGTACCTAAACGGCTTGGTGTAATAGGTGCAGGGGCAATTGGATTAGAATTGGGCAGCGTATGGAATCGCTTAGGCAGTCAAGTGACTATTTTGGAAGCTTTGCCTGATTTTCTAGCCATGGCTGATCGGAGAATTGCGGGGGCTGCGCTGAAAGAAATCAAAAAACAAGGGCTTGATATTCATTTAGGGGCAAGTGTCACGGCTGCAACAGTCACTAATAATGAAGTCACTATTTCTTATCAAGACAAACAGGGAGAACAAAAACTGGTTGTCGATAAGCTCATTGTTGCAGTGGGGCGCAAACCTTACACCGAAAGTTTAGGTGCGACTGAAATCGGTATCTCAATAAATGAACGCGGCTTTATTCAAGTCGATGAACATCGTCAAACCACTGTATCTGGTATTTATGCCATTGGTGATGCCATTGGTGGACCCATGTTAGCTCATAAAGCTTCTGAAGAAGGAGTCATGGTTGCAGAACGCTTAGCAGGTCAAAAAAGCGAAATGTCTTATGAAACCGTGCCTTATGTGATATATACACACCCTGAAGTTGCTTTTGTGGGTAAAACAGAAGAACAACTGAAAGCGGTTGGCATTAAATATAAAGTGGGACAATTTCCTTTTGCAGCAAGCGGCAGAGCAAAAGCAAATGGCGAAACAAATGGAATGGTACGAATTATTGCTGATGCAAACACTGATAGTATATTAGGTGTCCACATTTTTGGAACTTCTGCCTCAGAACTCATTTCCGAAGCAGTTGTAGCTATGGAATTTGAAGCCAGTGCCGAAGATTTAGCAAGAACAATTCATGCACATCCCACGTTAGCAGAAGCAATACATGAAGCTGCTTTAGCCGTAGATAAAAGAGCAATTCACGCTTAAGTTATATAAGTTATAAGTGAAAAGTTAAAAACGTTGTTGTACAACTCAATATCTTCGCCAATTATCATACTGAATAAGTAGGTTATTATATGATATTACTTTAATTTCAACCCGTTACTGTTTTTTTAAACTCAGTAAGGCTTATTTTAAATCTCATTGATTTTTAAACATTTTTATAATAGTTGAATTTAATGCTCAAGCTTTTGGCGAAGGTATTGTTATATCTGTGAAGAGAGTAAAAAAAGATTGACTGGTTGGAAACTAGTTGGTAACTTTCATTTAGCACTGTTTTAAGTCTCAACATAAATTAAAGAGTAATTTAACAGATGTTAGTATTATGTCACTGATGTTACGCACTGTACTTCAAAAGTGAATACCAGAGTAGTGCAAAATGAAATTTTGCTGATTGTAACAGATTTTGGGGATACCCCCCTAACCCCCCGTACACGGGTGGAACCAAACATCAT
>JAUCGK010000512.1 GCA_030378085.1 Candidatus Parabeggiatoa sp. HSG14 | reverse complement strand
ATAGGGCGCATTCCCATTTTCTAAATCAATATAACGGAAAGCGATTACTTATAATAAAGGATTAAATTGTATAGAAATGCGCCCTATTTAATAAAAATAGGTGAAAAAAAAATATGGAAGGAATCATCGTTAAATTTGACAAGAAACGCGGATTTGGTTTTATTAGATCAGAAACGCTTCCTAAAGACACTTTTGTACATATTCAAAATGTGCGTGATCAACAAGTTTTATTTGTGGGGCAACAGGTCTCATTTAACACAAAACAAACCGATAAAGGATTATCTGCGGTGGAAGTCATCCCAGGTAAAAAACGAACCTCCCCATATTACTTATATGGAATTGCTGCTATCATTATGACCATAGCAACAACGGTTTTCTTCTCTTACCAGATGGGCTTACATATCATCGTGGCTTATATTGCATCAATCAATTTATCCACATTGTTGTTTTATGGTTATGACAAAATGATTGCAGGTGGTTCACTATTAAGAGTACCTGAATGGATATTACATGGCCTTTCAATTTTTGGTGGTTCCCCAACGGGACTGATTGCTCAAAAATTGTTTCGTCACAAGACAATTAAAGGTTCTTTTCAGTGGGTTTATTGGACTATTGTCGTAGTGCAAATAGTTCTTCTTATTTGGTTGCTAGTCATTGAATAGAAATCAAACTGAAATTGAGCTTAAGGAATAAGGTTTTAATTTCAAAAACTTTTATGCCAAACCTGACAGGTTTTTAAAACCTGTCAGGTTTAGTTTCGGGGAGAATTAAATGCTCATTATTTCTGATTATAACGAATTTTGGGGACACCTACCTTTTTACCCCCCTAACCCCCCGTACACAGGGGGAAGTCCCAAAATAGAAAAAGCAAAGTGTCGAATGATGTTTGGTTCCACCCGTGTACGGGGGGTAGGGAGGTATTGGTGTCCCAAAAATTTGTTACAATCAGCATTATTTTTATGACACCTATTATTTTGGAGAATAAATATGATTGAAGGGTTGACAAAGCTGGGTAGTGCTAAGGTACTTGGAAGTGCTTTTTTACCGAATGTTGCCATTTTGATAGTGGGAGGAATCATTGCATGGCAACTATGGGAAAATAGAAAATATGCAGGGGAAATGCAAAAAATTGCTGATTCTAGACATAAAGAAACACTTACAACACTTAAAAATGAACTTGATGTTTTAACAACTGATAAGCAAAATCTTTCATTTAAAATAACTCAGCTTCAAGATAATATATCGGAACTTGAAAAAATAAAATTTAGAATTCCCACAAAAGATACTCCTCTAAGTACTTTTATTAATGAAACTGCTAAGCCAACAAAAGATTCCCCTAAATTGGCTATGCTTCAAAAAATTGTTGAAGATAATGTTGAATTAAGAAAAAGGATTTAGTTTTATTCTTCGTTTTGTCAATATACTATTATAAAATACAGTGCATTGGCATAAATTGTGCTGTTATCAATAGTCAAATAAAACTTAGTCCCTCTACATAAGTGTTTGGGATTTTTATCGTTCCCAAATTTTATTTGGGAACGCACTGCACAAGAAGCTTTGCTTCGATAAGACCATTTAATTTATGTCTGATGAATTTTTAGCAGCCATTTTGAGTCTTCTTGAAGCGAAGCTTCTTGTGCGACACGTTCCTAAATAAAATTTAGGAACGATAATAAATTTAATAAAATTAATTATTTAAAAAAACCTGAACACCTATGAATCCCTCTATGCTAATGTGTATTGAGGTTTCATAACAAAGCTATTCATTACTAATTGATGGCATTCAAAGCTTCAGCTTTGGACTTCAGAATACATCAAATTGATGTCACACAGTTAACAAGTTCATATTTTTTTTATTTATATTTAAGGAGGTGTAATGGCGAATATTTTTTACGTTGGAATTGATTTAGGCACGAGCCGATCTTCCATTGCAACATCAACAGGTAAGCGCATATCAGCTATTACTTGCGTTGGGTATCCCAAGGATGTTATATCCAGAAAAAGAGTGGGCAAAGATTATCTTTTTGGAGAAGAAGCTTTAGAAAATCGGCTATCTCTCAATATGGTTTGGCCACTTGCTGATGGCGTGATTCGTGAAGATGAAGAATCTCTTGAAGCGACTAGGCTTGTTCTTAAACATATTATTGCAGAAGCCATTTCTGAAAAACAGGAATCAGATAAGGTTTATGTCGCAATTGGTGTACCTGCTCAAGCAAATATTAATAATAAGAAAGCAATCATAGAGGCTGCTAAAGGCTTTGTTGATAAATTGCTTATTGTTAGTGAAGCTTTTACTGTGGCCTATTCTATTGATAGGTTCGACGAATGTCTTATTGTAGATATCGGTGCAGGTACAACTGATTTATGCCGAATGCATGGTTCAATTCCTGAAGATGATGATCAAATAACGCTGAATATAGCGGGAAACTTTCTTGATAGAGAACTGACAAAAGCCATTCTTGAAAGTTTTCCTGATGTCCAGCTTAGTCCGCAAATTATAAAGCGCATTAAGGAGAAACACGGTTACGTTTCTGATGTTTCTGAACCTGTAAAGGTCACTTTGAATAAGCGAGGCATACCAGCTGAGTATGACATCACAGAGATTCTCAGAGAATGTTGTTTAAAACTGACCAATCCTATCAGTAAAGCAATACAGGATATGGTAGGCACATTTGATCCAGATTTCCAGGAAAAGCTTCGCAATAACGTCATTCTTGCAGGTGGCGGTTCTCGACTCAAAGGAATAGACCTCGCTGTTGAAAAAAGTCTTCTCGAATATGGTAAGGGAGACGCTGATTGTGTAAATGATGCCGAATACTGCGGAAGTGTAGGTGCATTAAAAATGTGCATAGAAATGCCTGAAGAATATTGGGAGAAGATATAGTCCGATTTTACCTAAAAAATTTTTAGGTTTGGAAAATCTTGAGGATTTTAGGACAGGATTTTTATAGACAATATTTTGTAGGGTGGATAAAGCTTTCTTGATTTGCCCTACATTGTTCTAAAAAGCTTATTATGAATACTCGTTTTTGGAGAAATTATGGCATTATTTGAATTTGAATTAACACCTTTAGATAAAATGACACCTTGGGGTAATCAATCAGACTTAAGTTTACACTGGTTTGGTCTAACTGATGGCATTTATTACTTGAACGTTGGAAATGAACAACTCTTTCGTTTTTCAAAGGAAATTCTTCAACATTGGCGTAAAGAATACCCTAAGCTTGATGGTTTCAAAGATCATGTGGATTATCAGGTTGTCCGTCTATATGAAGATGTTCTTGAAATTTTGCCAGACATTTTAAGTCCAATTCCTACTGAAGTTTATTCTTTGATTGAAACACCATTAGTACAAAAAAAATGGATAGCCGACTTAACCAAGGTATTGACAACTGAAGATGACAATGAATTATACGAAACGTGTTATCAAGCAACAGATTGGTGGGCTTATCGTCAACTTTCAACTATACATCTCAATCAAGGACCAGATATTTGGTTTTTTCGAGTCGATGACATGATCCATATTCGATGGTGTAATGACGAGAAAAAAATAGACGGTATTCAACCATGGGCTGCTTTAACTGGCGATTGGCAATTACCTGTTGCACAATTTATCCAGGAAATAGAAGCTTTCCACAATCGTCTTATGAAGGAAATGGGGGAGCGGATAGAAATTCTTCGCACAAACAACCCAATTCCACACATTAAGATAGACATGGATAACCTTGTAAAAGAACATGAACAACGGATAAAGCCTCTGGAAACAGTTTTAACATCAGAACCCAGAACCGTGAACTGGAATGAAGTCATTAGTACAACTAAAACACTTATCCAATCTGCCTCCTCATCTTCATGTAACAATGCTTGTCACAGATAACAGTACTTATCATAGAATGATTTAAACAAATTTTGCGTCTTTTTTGAACGACTGAAAACAGGATGGTTACTGTCAACAAGACTTGTCAGGTTTTTAAAACTTGGCAAGTCTTAAATCTGAATTATTTTGTGACAGTCTTTTTCAATTAATAACTGATGTTACGCACTGTACTTCAAAAGTGAATACCAGAGTAGTGCAAAATGAAATTTTGCTGATTGTAACAGATTTTGGGGATACCCCCCTAACCCCCCGTACACGGGTGGAACCAAA
>JAUCGK010000048.1 GCA_030378085.1 Candidatus Parabeggiatoa sp. HSG14 | reverse complement strand
CACAGGGGGAAGTCCCAAAATAGAAAAATTAAAGCAAAGTGTCAAATGATGTTTGGTTCCACCCGTGTACGGGGGGTTAGGGGGGTGTCCCTAAAATTATTTGAAGTACAGTGCGTAACATCAGTTACTGAAGTTACGTAAACGGGTGATCCAGTATATCGGAAAAAACGTTTCGGAAACTGAGAAATCCTCCCTAAACTCCCTTGAAATAAATTTCAAGATAAAAAGCTTAAGTACCTTAAAGGGTACTCAAGAATTGAGAAGATTTTTAGTCGGTTTGAGCCGACTTTGACTTTTAGCCTTAGAATTTATTCTAAGGCTGGGGGAATTTCCTAACTTTACAGAACATTTTTTTGCTTGTCGCGCTTGGTTTGCAATCGTTGCCCGCGTTACGCCATAACATAAGGTATCAATCTGTACCAAACGCTTTGGCAAAATCTGCTCATAAAACAAAGTCAACAACCGCTCCCGCTCTAAACGTGTTGCTAAAGGATTACTGTTTTCAGTCTCGGCAAAAATCAATAAAACGCGCAAAACTTCATTTGGCCCTAATTCTAATGAGATTTCATTATCTTGCGGTAAATCCGTCCCGGTAATGGCACGTATCGCCACATTATGATCTAACAATGTCTCTTGCCCAATATCGGATCGCGCAATCTCCCAAGGAATACGCGTAAACGCCGCCGCTAACAGATCATCCTCTGTCGCTGGCAATTGGATTAATAAAGTCCGTTGCTGGATTCCGTCATACAACTGCTGAAAGATTTCCTCCCCCAACACGGTACGTCCTAAAAATACGCCTAACTGCTCAAGTAACTGTTTTTCCGATAAAATTTGGTCATCCGCTAATAATCGCCCCGCATAATGTTCCAAATGGCGACGGGTATTAAACAATCCCACCCACTCAAATGCATGATCACTCCCAACCTTAACTTGCTGCGCTGCTAAATGCTCCCCCCGCTGATCGCGTAATCTAAGCGTGGCTTGATTTTCATCGGGATGGGTTTCAATATCTAAAACGAATAAATTGGGCATGGTGTTTTAGTCTCCTGGTTCCAACGCTAGAGCGTTGGAACGAAAAATAAATTCATAATTTAATGTCTCCATTTATTTCTTCTTTAGCCTTGGGCGTTTAAATCCTGTTCAAAACGAAAAAAAGGTATTATTCCTTCCCTGTCATGATGTTAGTTCTTAGGGATATGAAACTTTATCTCTTGGCAAGAAAACCCCTTTAATGCAATTGGGATTTAATATAGCAATTTGTATGTGATTTTGTTTTCTAAAACCCGCTCCCTCATAAAGTTCTTCTCCTTCCCAAAAAGCGGCTCTGACTGAATCAAAATGAATGCCTTGAGATTTCTGTATATAGCTATGTGCCATACGAATTACGGCACAATCCAATTCCCGTTTCTTGAAATCAAAGTCATTTTGATTGAAGCCAGTATTTTTTGGTAATTGTTTTCCTTCTGCCAATAAGCCTTGTTTCAATAAATCATAAGATTTTGTCAGAAATTCTAAGTACTCTTGATTTAAAAGGTCTAAACAATTACCAAGTTCTAAAATCGCGCCTAAAACATAAGGTGTTTTAATTGAACTATTTCTTCTTTTTCTTGCGGTTTCAGCATATTGCCACGCTCTGGCGAGATTATTTTCCCAAAAATAAATTCCTTCGCCTAACCAATCATATCGGTTATCACTACGTTTAAACGCTTGTTCTTGGTTCAAAATCCGTAAACCAATGTCTTTATCAATACCATGAAAACCGTAAACCTGTTGATTGCGATACATCATAATTATTGCTTTCTAAATGCGGTTTCCGCCTGTCTATCGGCTTTAACCGTTGAATCAGTAAAGAATTGAGAGGGATAATACCCCTCTTTATCGATGATGTTTGCGGCTCGAAACAGGTCAAATTTTTCTTGTTGCGTCATTTTTTCTATCGTTTGAGTCATGTTCTTAGTGATTTCTTGAATATCCATCAGTTCAACCCTTGTTTTGTTATAAAAACCAATATAAGCCTTTAATTTACCTTAACTTATCATAATCTCTCCATTCTACCCTCCTTTGAACAGGATTACACAAATTAAAAGATTAACAGGATAAAACAATTTTTGAACAAGATTTAACGGATTTAAGAATTAACAAGATAAAATCTTTCAAAATTCATCCTATCAATCCTTAATGTCTGAGTCAGAATTTAAGAATTAACCGGATAAAATAAATAATTATCCGAACGCACCTTAACTTGCTACGCTGCCAAATGCTCCCCCCGCTGATCGCGTAATCTGAGCGTGGCTTGGTTTTCATTGGGATGGGTTTCAATATCTAAAATGAATAAATTGGGCATGGTGTTTGATTTCCTGGCTCCAAAAATAACGGTGGGTTTCACTTCGTTCTACCCACCCTACATTGCTAGGTTTAAATCCTTTTTTATATACAATCCCTGTAGTTTAAGGTTTTAAATCCCTTTTTATATACAATCCTTGTAGTTTATAGAATATTTTTCCCAGCAAGGCGCATTGCTTTACACCGCCAACATAATGTCTTGTATCCATTAACATCCCGTTCAGCGAGCAGATTTTTCCAATATAAACGTCGCAATACATCATTACGTTTATGACCATAAGAAAATAAAAAGAGAGATGGGGCAATATCTTCTTGCACTAACCATTCACGTACTTGTTGCATTTCAGTGGTGTTTTGCATAAAAGGGGTAAACAGTTGTTGTAGCGAGGGTTCAGTACTCAAAGTCACCGGGTAATCTTGCCAAGGGAGTTCTGGATCGGTTTGATACAACTGTAGACATTTTTGTAACAAAATAGGATGTCCACCACTCAATGCCAATAATTCATTGGCACTTTCATCATCTAATGTCAATGTTTGACAACAATTATCCCGCATCGCATACACATCAGTTCGCTCTAATTCGGGCCAACGGTAATCTTGAGCGATATTTAACAAAGCGTTTTTACCCTGTTGATATTTGAACTTTGCCAATTGTTCGCCACCACAAACTATAAGATGAACTTGATTGGGGTATGTTTCATTTAAACTGCGACATAAGCCGGCTATTTGTTGTTGAGCTGAATTTGTGCCATTTTCAAAACGGCTCACTAATAAAAATAATGGATAAGTCGTATCAAACCGAGTTTGCAAGGCTTTTTCAAATTCAACGCTATTGTTAATCGTTTCATCAAATCCGCATTGTTGTGCTAAACCAGAAAAATAGTTTTGGATATCGGTGTTATACGGTAATGTAATATGCAAACACTGATCTGGTTGATAGCGTGTTTTCGCTTGAGCTAACACAGACTCAATTTTCTGCACTTGAATGTAATCCATTTGTGCTAACAAAATCAGTGGCGGTGGTGAACTGTGTTCAAATTGACTAAACAGCATTTCAATATAAGCATAAGTATTACTACTTAATGTTAAAGGCGCAGCAATTTGAGGTGGCGACTCTAAATCATCCGCATTGAATGATTTTGGCTCAAAGTGAGAAACTAAGCGATAAAACGCCTCAGAGTAATTTTCCGTACTGAAGTTAATCACTTCATGATCTGAGATAAAGGGAATATCTGACAATGCCACACCAAACACGATTGGGATAAAAATAAACTCCGGATCATGGTATTGACGATTTAACATCCATTGATATTCCTCCCGCGCCCAACCGGATTCAATGGTTTCTGGTGTTGCAACCAATATGGCTTTGTGGCAATTTGAATTTGAAATCACGTCATCAATCTTTAGCTTTTGGTAAGATTCGTTTTCCCAAATGTCCAACAATACCCGATAACCAATGTGAGTCAAATTACGCACCAAGCATTCAACCCACCCTTTATTTATAGTGTGATGGCTGATAAAAATTAGATCAGATACTACGGTTTCCTCCGAAAGCACTAACTCTTGTTCATCACTTTTTTCGTTCAGAGGAGGCGCATGAGATTCCTTTGCTGGAAAAGGGGTTTTAGTAATTGTTTTTGATTTCGTGCGTTGTTTTTGTTGGGTGTAAAAAAACATTTTCACACCAACCATCATACCTGTTATGGCGGCAATGCCGAATAAAGGTGTTATACCCATTGTTCACTTCCATCTATGTTGTAGAGTTGACGATTAATTAATTAAAGATGTATAGCGTTTCCCGATTGAATAAAGTACAACCTCCCCTAAATCCCCTCCTTAAATTGAGGAGGGGACTTGTACCTGACGCAATCGGGAAATGCTATAAAAAAATAAAGTGTTTAAAAAAATTGAATTTTTTAGGAACTCAAGATTTCTCACAATAATTGTGGCGGATTTACCTGAAAAAAGGAATTTAATATCGTACAGTTCTGTTGTAAAACTAACTTTAAAAAATTATAATATAACTTAAATATTTTACCTAATATTAATTTCTCGCTGATGTCACGCACGAAACCTTGGAATTTATCTCAAAGCTTAAGAAGTTCAGTAACATCCGTTTCTCATTTTACTGTTTGTCACATTATAATTTTATCACCTATTTCAAATAATAGTACAACTGTAAGGAACGGATTAATTCAGAGTGCTTTCTAAGTTTATTGGCATAAACCACCTCAATATTGGTTTTTAACCTTAATAATACTATAAGATTAATCCGTTTATTCCCCTAATCCGTTGTACTTACGAGATATTATATAATAACAAACTGATTGGTGATAATGTATTTTCCCCAGGAATATGTCAAAACCAAAATCAATATATTGATTTAAAATATATTTTCTATATAAATAAAAAAAACTGATTTTTTGAAGTTATTTTTCTGAATGTCTATAGCTATACTCACTAAACCTACAGGTATTAAACAATGATTGAAGTTGCTCCTTTGCGCTATGGCGTTATTTTTAAGAAAGTCTTTTCCAAACCACATATTTTTACCGCCTTTGTGAAAGACATGCTTGGAATAGAGATTAAAATTGATATTGTTGAAACTGAAAAATCTTTTTCACCAATTGTCGGGAGTGTGGATAGTCGTTTTGATTTATTTGCTCAAGATAAAGAAAATCGTCTCATTGTTAATATTCAACATAAACGTTATGAAGATCACTATGACCGTTTTCTTCATTATCACTGCGTGGCTTTAATAGAACAAATCACCAGTTCTGCTAATTATAAGCCTGATATGCAGGTTTATACCATTGTGGTTTTAACCTCTGGCGATAAACACAAAACCGACGTATTAATCACAGACTTTAGTCCTAAAAAATTAGACGGTACTCGCATTGCGGAAATCCAACATAAAATTGTTTATCTCTGTCCTAAATATGTCAGCGATAAAACGCCTAAACCTTATCAAGAATGGTTAAAGGCCATAAATGATAGTTTGGATAGACAAGTTGAAGAAAGTGATTACCAAAATGAGGTGATTCAAGAAGTTTTTTCTTTGATTAAGAAAGATAAAATTAGCCCTCAAGAATGTGCCCGGATGAAAGATGAATATTCTGATGAAGAATATCTGCAAGAACAAGCTCAAAAAGCGATGAAAGAAGGCATGGAGAAGGGTATGAAAAAGGGCATGGAGAAGGGTATGGAGAAAGGAGTTTCAATGGTGGCGAAAAAGATGAAAGAAGCTCAGGTAGCCACAGAAACTATCATGGAGGCGACTGGTTTATCCATAGAGCAGATAGAGAAGTTGTAGGAGTAGCTCATGACACTTGTGTTCATTATTATACATGAGTCAAAATGTAGGGTGGGTAGAGCGACAACCCACCGATTCACTAGGGAGGAAAAATTAAAAGAGAATTTAGGGAGGATTAAAAATCCCCCTATAGTAAATACCAACAATTAGGGGAGATTGATTTCAATTGATTTCAAAGGTAACACAAGGTAAAACTATGTCATTTCATATAAAATTTTTTAGAGTACTTTTGCGTACTCAATGGTTGCCGCGTGTCCTCATGTTACTGTTTATGTGTGGTTGGATTGCTTTTACGCCGTTAAGCCACGCACAAACAGATGAAGAAATTGAGGAATATCAAATTAAAGCGGTTTATTTATTTAACTTTGCCAATTTTTTTACATGGCCTTCTACAGCATTCCAATACAACGCACAGCCATTTCGTATTTGTGTATTGGGTAATGATCCCTTTGGCATTGATCTGGATCTCGTCATAGAGGATGAAGAGGTAGAGGGACGAGAAGTGGTTGTACAACGTATTCCTACTCTTCGCAAGAGTGTGCGTTGTCAAATTTTGTTTGTGAGTCAATCAGAACGGGCAAAGAAAACCACTATCTTGAATTATGTGCGGCCTTATCCTATTCTTACTGTCGGTGATATGGAGGAGTTTGCGACACGAGGGGGCATGGTTGAATTTTTTAACAGTGCGAGTAATGAAGTCCGTTTTAGTATCGCGCCTGAAACCGTCAAAAAGGGAGGGTTAATAGCGAGTTCTAATTTACTGGAAATTGCTAAAATCATTCGCCCTCGTTAATTGAATTTTGTTTTATCAAGCTGTTGGGAGAAGATAAAACCAAGGTTTTATTTATTTTAACGAAAATTTGTCATTAAAAAATTGATAAATATGAGCTAAAATAAATCAATTTCAATTTCCACAATGTTCACTCATGGTTGCAAAAATTATGATAAAGAAAAACAGAATCCATTTTCTATTTAGGGTGTTTCAACTGGCTATTCTAAGCGTATTGCTTATTATTGCCCCCCTAACTCAGGCTGCAGTTGAAGGCCCTCGGGATAAAGCCGCATTAAAGAAACGTGCCGCACTCCTGAAAAAGTTGAAAAAACTTAACTTAAAACAGTTAAGTACAATCCAGTTTTTTAATCCAGAAGCCACCTCCGCATCCAGAACTAAGCGGAAGTTAATGGATACGGCTTCGGCTTTGTTTGTGATTAGTAGTGAGGATATTCGGCGGGCTGGGATTACTAGTATTCCTGAGGCTTTGCGTTTAGCACCGGGTGTACAAGTAGCAAGGGTTTATAGTAGTCGCTGGGCTATTAGTGCTCGAGGTTTAAATGGTTTAATGTCTAGTAAATTATTGGTAATGATAGATGGACGTACAATTTATAGTGGATTCAATTCCACTGTATATTGGGATGTGCAAAATACCCTAATAGAAGATATTGATCGAATTGAAGTAATTCGTGGGCCGGGTGCCTCTTTATGGGGGGCTAATGCAGTCAATGGGATTATCAACATAATTACCAAAAAGTCTAAACAAACCCAAGGTAATTTAATTACAACTTACTTAGGTACGACTGAAGAACAAGCAGTTGTAGGAATACAACATGGTGGAAAAATAGGTAGTCATGGACATTATCGTGTTTATGGTAAATTTTCTGAACATGATAGTTTTGTTGATTCTCAAGGCCAAGATGCTAATGATAACTGGCAAATGAAACGTGGTGGTTTTCGTACTGATTTGGATATAAGTAAGCTTGATAATGTGACTATTCAAGGCGATATTTATGATGGTTTTAAGAAGCAAACCTATTTACATCCAGGAAAAATACCAGAAGTTCGTAACGCTCACACTTACATTAGTGGCTTTAATCTATTAGCCCGTTGGCAACGTAACTTGACTAATGGTGATATTATCATGCAAAGCTACTATGATTTGACAGAACGTCAATGGACAGTTTTTCAAAATGAAACTCGTAGTATTTACGATATTGATTTTCAACATCGTTGGCAACCTAATGTAAAACAAGAATTTATTTGGGGGTTGGGTTTTCGTCATCTTTACGACGAAAATAAAGATGAATTTATGCCTATTACTAGGACTATCCCTGAGAAACGCGAAGATAATTTATTTAGTGCTTTCGTACAAGCAGAGTTTACTTTACTCTCTAATTCTCCTATTTCTTCAAAGAAGATTGCACAATCTGAGGAAAAATTATTACGATTAACGCTTGGGTCAAAGTTTGAACATAATGATTATACAGGCTTTGAATATCAACCAACAATTCGTTTGTTATGGACACCAAATGCACAACACAGTGCATGGGCAGCTATATCACGTGCGGTACGCGTTCCTTCTCGTATGGATCAAGACAATGAATTTCATGGTTGGTTTGGAAAGGATTTAAGATTTACATTATTAGGTAACCATGATTTTGAATCAGAAATAATGATTGCTCATGAATTAGGCTATCGCTTTAATTTAAGCAATCGTTTCTTATTTGATGCAAATATATTTTACAATGAATATGACAGGGCACGTACACTTTTTGAACAAGTAGATTTTCAATTATCACCACCTCCCCCTACGGTAATAACTACCTATGGTAACAATATGACTGGAGAAGTATATGGACTAGAACTGTTAGCCCAATGGCAAACAACTAAAAATTGGAGATTGGTGGCGACTTACAATTATGTTGATATACATTTACATCATTTGCCGATAAGTAAAGATATTGGTGGAGAAGGTGAAGAAGGTGATACTCCTCATCATCAAGCTAGTTTACGTTCATTATTGACCTTGCCTAACAATTGGGAATTTGATACAGCATTGTATTATGTTGACAATCTCCCTAATCAGAAAAGCCCTAACTACACTCGTTTTGATGTGCGTTTGGGTTGGCAACCAAGGAAGGATTTAAGTTTGAGTTTGGGGGCCAGAAATATGTTTGATAACCAGCACCCTGAGTATGGAATAGGTGCATCTGGTAATACCGATATTCCGTTTGAAACTCAGCGGACGTTTTATTTACAGGCTAATTATCGGTTTTGAGGACAAGAACTACAAGGATTGTTGCGAGATTGAGTGATTTATATGGTTATCTCAATCAATACTTACCATCTATCAGTTTTTTAATTCATTCCATATTAAGTTAAGTACAACGGATTAGGGGGAATAAACGGATTAAATTGAGGGGATAAATGAAAATAAAGTCTTATGATTTTAAAAGCATAAGAGATAGAAAAGCCAATAGGCGTATTTTCAATAATTGAGACAAATTAATCCGTTTAGTCCCCTAAATCCGTTGTACTTATACTTCCGTTCGTCAGACTTGCCAGGTTTCCAAAACCTGGCAGGTCTTAAAATCCATGACACAGTGGGAACGAGAAAATACATCTTTAGAAAACCATGGAGAATGATAAAGTGAACGAAATCATTGACTTTGAAGGTGAAATAAGCGAAGAGGAAAAGGATGTGCCATCAAAACGACATAGTTTAACTCAGACTAACATAACGGTGTTTTTAGGCAATGATGAAAGATTTGCTACTTTTGTGGAGTTAAGTTTAGATTCAACTTCAACTGATTTAAGCCAGTTTGGGATTAAAAACAAGGATGAAGTGATACCAGATATCAGTGTTTACCTTGAATCACCGCCGTTTGATGATGAACTGGGTGAAGATGAAGTGCGAGTCAGAAAAATGCCTGATTTAGCCATTGAAGTACTTTCACCGACTCAAACCATTAATGAACTTCTTAAGAAAATAAAAGCCTATTTTGCACTGGGTATTCGGTCATGTTGGTTAGTCATGCCGGCATTGGAAGAAGTTCGCGTTTTTTCTCAGCAACTACAGCATTATAAGAATTTTGATATAAATAATGACGAAACAGTTGTTGATGAGCTAATGGACATTCAACTACCTATTCAGAAGATATTTAGAAGACGTTTTGCTAAAACTCTATAGACAACTTTCCCACGCTGGTGTGTTCATCTTTATATACAAAGCCTCAACAAAAGTGGTGGATACGCTGTCGCTTTATCCACCCTACGAAAAACGCCGCTGCCAGGTTTCCAAAACCTGGTAGGTCTTAAATCCGAAATCTTGAACGTTCAGAGTATAAGTATAAATCAATCGTAGCAAAATTCTCTGGTTTTATTCCTTTACCCAATTCGTTTATCCCCGTCATTCGTTGTACTATTACCCAATGCTTGTTCAAAGCAAACTTTCAGTTTTTCTGCGAGTACTTGTACATGCGGTTCAGATAGCATAGTTATATGGTTACCCGGTACTTCGTATAAATCCACTGGTTCTGCTGAAAATTGGTTCCAACCCCAGCTTGGTTCTTGTCGAAACATAGCATTGTTCAACTTATCTTCTGATTGAACTTCCTTTGCTTTAAAAAGAGCAACCGGAGTTGAGGAAATGGGTTGCAATTTATAGTTGGTTTGGCAATTTGCTTTAAAAACTTGTACCAATCCTTGAAATTGCATTATTTCTGATCCTGCTGGTAACCAATTAACAGCTTTTAAACGTTCATGTAAATAAACAAATTGGCTTTTCGATTCAAGCTGTTGAAGTTCTTGGTAAGATACTCCTAAATCTTTCCCTAAAAACTGTTCTATCATATTAGCAAATTCAGTAAGCCATTTAGCATCATCCCAATTACTTCCTTTTAAGCTGTCCGGGATTAATGCCGGAGTATCTAAAATAGCAAGTAAGCTAATTTCATGCCCCTGCTTTTGCAGTTGGTGAACCATTTCAAACGCAACATAACTACCAAATGAATGACCTCCCAACAAATATGGTCCATCTGGTTGAATAGTTTGGATAGCTTTGATATAATCCATTGCCATATCTTCAATACAAGTATGGGGTGGTAAATTTCCATCAAGCCCATTTGCTTGTAGACCATAAAATGGTTGTTCATTACCAAGATGATCAGATAAATCATTAAGATAAACAACATTCCCTCCGACCCCGGGTAAACAGAAGAAAGGTCTTTTAGGGCCTTTTGGTTGAATAGCAACCAAAGGTAACCAAGCTTTTAAATCCGTTTTTTTGCGAAGAACAATTGCTAACTGTTCTATCGTTGGTGCTTTGAAAAGGGTGGCAAGAGATAGATTTTCTCCAAATTGCTGTTTAATCAAAGCCATCAAACGAACTGCTAACAGTGAATGTCCCCCTAAATCAAAAAAATTATCTTGTACGCTTATCGGATGAACATCTAAAACCTCTTCCCATATTTTAACCAATTGTTTTTCTTCGCTATTACGAGGTGCAACATAGTGTTTTTTCTCTATATTGAAATGCACAATATCCGATTTTTGCAAAGCCTTACGATCTATCTTACCGTTAGAAGTTAATGGCAACTTTTCTAATAATATGAACTTGGAAGGTATCATATAATCTGGCAAAGTCTGTTTGAGAAAAGCGGGCAATTCTAAAACTAGTTGGTGCAGCAATTCTTTTTGAAGAGGATTATTTGCATAGGTATGCCAAGGTTTAGGCTTTATTTCTTTGCAAAAATACGGTAATACACCATGAGATTCAGCAGATAAACAACGTTGGAAAACCACATCATAATCCCCATTGCTATTTTCTGACCAATTAATGTAGCTTATATAAGCTAAATCATGGCCTAATGCTCGAAATTCTTCTGGTTCTATTCCTTCGTTTTTGGCATTGGCTACTATTTCACGCAATTCTTCTACAGTGTCATCGTGATTTGCAAGTCGTTCCAAGAGTTTAATTTGAGTTGAAAGCCGTGCGTTAGGTATCTGTTTAAAGCCCACTACTTCTACTTGGCTTGTTTCTAAAATAGAACTTACCCTTGATAAATTTAGTTCATCTTGTTGCCAATCATACCATTTAATTTCAGTTTCCTCAGCAATATCATGATTTATATAAAGAGTTACATCGTAACGAAATTGGGTCATTTCATTGTGGGAATAGCCACGTTTTAATTCAATTTGGACATGACTGATTTGTGGAAAGTGCTGCTTTAAAGCTATAAAGAAATCTGGGTCAATAACTAATTCTGTTTCTAACCTAATATCTTCTTGGATTTGTTGCTGTAGTTGTTGTTTGGAGAACGAAGCTGATGCTTTGTGTAATTGGACTGAGGCATGGAAAGCTTCTAAGAATGATAAACTGCGAACATCACCAATAAAAATAAATCCACCTTTATTAACGCTATTTATAGCTTTTTCTAGTACAGTCAATAAGTAATCAATACTAGGAAAATATTGGACTACGGAATTGAGAATAACAGTATCATAAGATTGTGCTTCAATACCATCAAAGTTATCGGCCATTTTTTGGTAAAGGGTGATTTTTGGCCATGTTTCTTCCAAGTAATTTTTATGTTGTTCTATATAGTCTAGAGCTTCTACAGAAATATCAGTCCCAACATAATTAGTACAATGAGGTGCGATCCGAAATAGCAACATCCCGGTACCGCAGCCAATTTCTAGTACATGCTTGGGCTGCCAAGCAAGAATCTGTTCAACAACACCATTGAGCCATTCCTGCATTTCTTCTTTTGGAATTGGTAAACTAGTATGGCTATCATTCCAACCGATAATATTGAAGGTTGGATCGTTATGTATGGGCTGCTTGTAAGTATAATCAAAGAATTCTTGCCATTGTTTAGGTTTGTCTGCTGGAATTATTTTACTGTCTTGATTTTGTATGGTAGGCACAATGTAAGCAAATAAACGATTACCAACAGTTTGTTCGGCTTGAGTTATAACAACTGCATCTTGCACATCAGGATGTTGTGTAATAGTCGCTTCTATTTCACCTAATTCAATCCGGAAACCACGAATTTTGACCTGATTATCAATCCTGCCCAAATACTCAATATTACCATCAGGTAGGTAACAGACCAAATCACCAGTTTTATACAAGCGTGCATTAGGTTCATCACTAAAAGGGTTAGGAATAAATCTTTCTTTGGTTAGTTCAAGGCGGTTTAAGTAGCCACGAGCCAAACCTACACCGCCAATATGTAATTCACCGGGAATACCTATTGGAGTTGGCTGAAGATGATGGTCTAAAACATAAACCTGAGTATTATCTATAGGACGGCCTATAGAAGGTGATATATCGCTTGTTTTTTTAGAGGAAATTTGTCCAGAAGTTGTAACCACTGAGTTTTCTGTTGGACCGTAGTTATTTATTAATTGAAAAGGAATTGAGGTAGGATATTTATTCAATTTATCACCACCTGTAAGTAGAATACGCAAAGGAATATCTTGTTGCCACTCTAAAGACAGTATTTCTTCTGCCAGTGGAGTTGGTAGAAAACAAATTGTGATTTCTTTTGATATTAACCAATCTTGCAATTGATAAGGCGAATTAAGGGCTTCAGGGTTAATTAAATATAGCTTTGCTCCGATAGTTAGATAGGGCCATAATTCCCATACTGATGCATCAAATGAAGTGTTAGCAATTTGAGTTGCTTGATCAATGGAGGTAATTTCAAATCTACGTTGATGCCAAAAAACTAAATTTAATAAACCTTGATGAGGAACTAAAACACCTTTTGGTTTACCGGTAGAACCAGAGGTGTAAATCACATAAGCTAAATTATTGTATTGAACTCCAGTGATTAAATTATCTTCACATTGTTGGGAAATCGTTTCCCAATTGGTATCTAAGCAAATAATTTGAGCTTTATAATCAGGCAATTCATCAACTAACTTATTTTGAGTTAATAACACCGGTACTTTGGCATCATCTAACATAAAAGCTATGCGTTCTTTTGGATAGCTAGGTTCTAACGGAACATAAGCACCACCAGCTTTAAGAATACCTAATATTCCAACAATCATTTCTATAGAACGCTCAATATAAATGCCTACCAATATTTCAGGTTTTACTCCCAATGTTTGTAGATAGTGTGCGAGTTGATTAGCTTTAGCATTTAATTCTTTATATGTTAGCTGTTTATCAGCAAAAACCACTGCAATATTATCAGGATGTTGTTCTACTTGTTCTTCAAATAATTGGTGGACACATTTGTCCTTGGGATAATCTATTTGAGTATCATTCCATTCCACTAATAATTGATGCTGTTCCCTTTTTGTCAGCATTGGTAATTCTGAAATGGGTTGCTGTGGATTTTCCACAATACTTTCTAACAAAGTTTTAAAATGTCCAATCATCCGTTCAATAGTAGAAGCATCAAATAAATCAGTGCTATATTCTATACGGCCAAAAATACCATCTGATCTTTCCTCCAATTCTAGGGATAAATCAAGCCTTGAAGTACCAGTGTCAACATTATCATATTGATTAATATTCCAATCTAAATCCAAGTTTGACGTTACGGGAGGTTCAAGAGTAAAGCCTATTTGGAAAATGGGATTTTTACCGTAATTCCGCTCTGGGTAAAGATTTTCTACTAATTTTTTAAATGGTAAATCACTATTTGCATAAGCACCTTGTGTATTTTCATGGACATGTACCAGTAGTTGTAGGAAAGTTGAAGCTCCTGACAAATCGTTACGCAGCACCAAAGTATTAAGAAAATAACCAATCAAATGTTCAAATTCAATTCGATTGCGGGCATTGCTAACAATTCCTATTACTATATCTTCTTGACCAGTATAACGATAAAGTAATATATTGAAAACTGTTAAAAGAATTGTAAATAACGTAACTTCTTCTTGCTGACTTAATACTTTGAGCGATTCTAACAATTTTTTAGAAAGTACTAAGTATTGTCTAGCCCCATGAAAAGTAGGGATTACTTGACGAGAATGAATATTAAGAAAATGTAATTCTGGCAAATTATCGCCAAGGATTTTTTTCCAATAATCAAGTTGTTCAGCAAAAACTTCTTCTGGTAATTGCCGTTGCCAATGAGCAAAATCCACGTACTGGGTAGGTAATTTTGTCAGTTCTTCTAATTTGTTGATAGAAAAAGCTTTATAAAAGTGAGTTAACTCTGGTATCAATGCGTTATACATGGAAATACCATCAAATAATATGTGATGTATAGTAAGAAATAACTTGTATTTGGTCTTAGATATTTGTACCAAAGTTGTTCGTAATAGAGGGCCTTGAGTAAGATCGAATATTCTTTTAGCTTCTTCAGTTGCTATGCGTAGAGCTTCGGATTCTCTTAGTTTGAGTGGAAGTTCTTGAAGGTCAATTACAGAAAGCCTAATAACTAGAGAAGATTTAATATTTTGAACTGGTCGCCCATCAATTTTAGTAAAAGTTGTCCGCAGCATTTCGTGACGCTTGATAATTTCGTTCAAACTTTGTTCTAAGGCAGCAACATTAAGTTCACTATTTATGGTAATAGTTACCGGTTCGTTATAAATAGGCAAATTTGGTTCTAGTTGCGCAAGAAACCAAAGTTGTTCTTGAAAATAGGACAACGGTAGATTTGCTTCTCTAGCAATAGGTTGGATAGCATGAATTTTAGATAAACCATTATTACATTTTTTTTCTATTATCTGAGATAATTCAGCTACAGTAGGATAATCATACAAGCTAGAAAATGGTAATTCTATTTGAAAAACTTTTCGTATTCTAGAAATGATTTGAGTAACCAATAAAGAATGCCCACCTAATTTCAAAAAATTGTCATTAATGCCAATTTTCTCAACACCCAAAACCTCAATCCAAATATGAGTTAATTGTTCTTCCACTGGAGTACGATGTGCAACAAAAGTTTCTCTTGATAACTGGTCATGAGTAATAGATAACTGGCCTAAAGCACGGCGATCTATTTTGCCGTTAGGTGTTAACGGTATTGTCTCAATCGACACAAAAGCCGATGGTACCATATAATCAGGTAGTTGTTCTTTAAGAAAATAACGCAACTCGTCGTTATTCAGTTGTTCTTTGCTAGGGACAATATAGGCTATTAAACGTTTACCATCTGACGATTGTTCTTGAGTTATGATAACATTTTCTTGTACGATTGGATGTTGAGATAATACAGCTTCAATTTCACCTAATTCAATACGAAAACCTCGAATCTTAACCTGATTATCAATTCGCCCCAAATATTCAATGTTACCATCAGGTAAATAGCGAGCTAAATCACCTGTTTTATAGAGACGTGCGTTAGGAGCATCATTGAAAGGATTGGGTATAAACTTTTCTTTTGTAAGTTTCGGACGATTAAGGTAGCCGCGAGCCAAACCAGCACCACCAATATGCAATTCACCAAGAACACCGATTGGGACGGGTTGCAATTGAGAATCAGTTAAGTAAACTTTATAACCCGCTACACTGGTGCCAATCGGTATTCGTTTTTCGGCATTAATAGCCTTGATAAAATTAAAAAAGGTAGCACAAATAGTGGTTTCAGTGGGTCCATAACCATTTACAATGTGCATTCCTTTGGATAAATCACGAAAGCGTTGGATAATACCTTGCTCAATAGGTTCAACACCTATTAAAATACGATTAATGGCTATTTGACGGTTTTCTTTTTCTAGTTCCGTTGCAACCTCAAACAATAGGAGTGGATGAATATAGGTGCACGTGATTTGATGCTCAATTAAGTAACGGGAAAAATATTTCGGATGAGTGAAAGTATCTGGTTGTAAAATATGAAGTGTTCCTCCAAAACAAAGATTCGAGAAAAATTCCCAAACTGAGACATCAAAATTGAAAGAACAAACTGAAGTACCAATCAATTTCTCACCACGGCTTGCCACTTGTTCAAACCCGTACAACATAGCTAAAACATTATAATGTTCAATCATTACACCTTTAGGCTTCCCCGTAGACCCAGAAGTATAAATCACATAAGCCAAATTCTCAGGCTGAACCCCACTTACCAAATTATCTTCACACTGCTGAGAAATTGATTCCCAATCAGTATCCAAACAAACAACCCGTGCTTGATGTTTAGGCAAATCATCAATTAACTTACTTTGAGTCAATAACACCGGAACTTGAGCATCTTCCAACATAAAAACCAAACGTTTCTTTGGATAATTCGGGTCCAACGGCACATAAGCCCCCCCAGCCTTAAGAATACCCAAAAGCCCTATAATCATCTCCAAAGAACGCTCAACACAAATCCCCACCAACACTTCAGGCTTTACTCCCAAAGTTTCAAGATAATGTGCCAACTGATTAGCCTTACGATTCAATTCCAAATAAGTCAAAAACTCATCCTCAAAAACTACCGCAACATTACTTGGAGTCTTTTCCACCTGCTCCTCAAACAAATCTACAATCGTTTTATCATGAGGATAATCTGCTGTCGTATCATTAAATTCATAGAGAATTTTATGCAACTCCTCATCCGGCATAATTTGCAATTCTTTAAGAGGCTTATCAGGCTGCCGAAGGATTTCACCTAAAAGGAACTCAAAGCGTGTTTTAATCCGTTCCATTTCATCGGTTTCAAAAACGCCAAGTTGATAATCAAAATTTAGCTTAACATCCGATTCAGCATGAAAATCATTTATAGATATAGCCAAGCTAGTTTGAACTTGCGACAAAGAAACAAATTCTACCGAACTATCAGCAAAATCATAACTGTAATCCAAATAAGATAACGTCAAATCAAACAATCTATTTTCCGCTTCCAAATTTAACTGCTGATTAATTTCATGAATAGGAAACTGCTGATATTGCTCATTTTCAGAAAGTTCACTACTAATTGCTTTAACTAATTCAACAAAATTCAAATCAGTACCCAAACGGAACCAAGCCGGACGAATCTTAGTAAATAATCCTTGTTCAGAATCTAGCGTGTTTCTATTCACTGTAGACAAACCAATGACAAAATCATCTCTTTGTTCAGTTCTAACAAAATAACAATATAAAACACCCAAAATAACATGAAAGGCAGAAATATTATATTGTTTAGCAAAGGCAATAAGTTGATTATAGAAAAAGCGAGCCAAAGTCAAAACAGCACGATGACTGGAAATCACCTTATCTTGAGTACTTGCATGTTTAGAAAAACTAAATGGCTCTGGCAAATTTTGAAATTTATCTAGCCAGTAGTGCTTATCTTGAACATGTTTTTCTGATTCTAGATATGCTATATCATTTTCGATAAAATTCTGATAAGAATGGTTTTTTTGTTCAATAACAGGTTGCCCAGAGAGAAGTGTATTATAAAAAATAGCCATACGTTGAGTAATCAGAGATATTGCCCATTCATCCACAATAAGATGGTGATATTTTTTCGACCAATAATAACAATTATCTGACACTTTGCACAAAGCAAATTGAAATAAAAAACCTTCATAAAGTTGAAAAGGTTTAACAAACTCATGTTGCATCCAGTCAACAGCCAATTGATTAGCATTTTCCTGATTGGAAAAATCATGGAAATCTAATTTAATTTGAACATTTTCAGCAAAAGTTTGCGTAGGTAAATCCTCTCCCTTATGAAGAATAATGCGAAGGGCATCATTATCTTGAATGACTTGGTTAAGTGATTTTTCAAAAATAGCTGGATCAATAGGGCCATCTATCCGTAAATAACCACCAATATTATAGAATGGTATATCAGGATGCAAAATTTGGTCGAACCAAATATCTTTCTGGTTGGATGAAAGAGGGTAATGGTTAGTTGTTTTGGTTATTGTGGTCATAAAATTTTGTGTTGATTTTGATTATTTTTTATCAGTAAACACATCTGTGGCAATCCAACGTTATTTTTTCAGTTTGGGTGCATCATTTAGTCGCAATGTCCGTTTTGATAAAATAGATGAGATCAGAAAATTCTAACCGTCCACGCAAAAACCATTTGAGAGCCGTTATTTCTTCTCCCTGTCGGAAGCCTTGTTGGAGTCTTTGTTGAAGAAAAATTTCTTCATTTCTACGATAGATTTTACTTACTTCAATCAGTTAAAGTACTTAATGTTTAGTCAATAAACATCGTCACTGGCACTTTAAAAAACTTAGAAAAATTTTTAATTTGCTCCACAGTCATTGCACGTTTTTCATTGAGCAATTCAGAAATCACATTTGGGGGTGCAATATCAAATAAGTCTTTTTGTTCAACATGATGAAGCTGCATCATTTGAGCTAAAACATTACTTGGTTTCATTCTTGGCAAATGAAGTTGTTCATTTTCAAATGTTTCAATGCGATCAGAGATAGCGTTAGCGAAAAGTATGACAATATCATTTTCACTTTTCGCCATATCCATTAGCTCATCCATTATTTTGGCACGTTCTAATACCTCATCTTCAGTTTCTATAGGAGATTGGGTAAAATGGAGCAATGTCACAAAATCTTGGGCAAAATCGTCTAATACAATAGACATCTGTTTAAATAATTCTTTTAAATGAGTCACCTGAATTTGATGTAAGTTTTTCTTATGCATATTTGTTCTTCCTTATATTACGGCTGTACCTTTGTCTTACACCATTTATCGTATTCTGCATGAGAATAAACCTGACGTATAAACATTTTGAAGGAGAATTTGTTGGAGTCCAAAGCTTCAGCTTTGGCTGATTCAGATCAAAATCAAAGACTTCCAAACCTAAAGGTTGGAACTCTAAGGCTTAACTCAATATCAAAGACTTCCAAACCTAAAGGTTGGAACTCCAAGGCTTAACTCAATGGCATTGATGCGCTGGATCATCGTTGTACATATAGTTTTGGGTATGTCTGGAAAGGTCACAACAAAACTGCTTTCGTCATCATGGATAAGTTTAATCGAAAAATCCCACATAGTTTATTTCTATTTTAATCCAAGTTGTCTTTTGATAGCCTCGACAGAAAAGTCTTAGCGAATATTAGAATGATTATGAAGAATTAATTATTTTTAAAATTATTTTCTTGGTATTTTTTAAAATGCCAAAAATCTCTTTAATCTCATTTTTTGTCGCATCAAAAGCAAGGCTGGTTGAATATTCAATATCTTCTAAAACAACAAAAAACCAAAATCTGTCCATTACGTAACAGCCATAAATGGGCTGATTATCATTATTCAATTTTTGGGCCACCACCATAGCGATTAACAATTGCCCTAATGGATCGCCTGATGATTCATGTTCTTTTTTAAATTCATGGATAAAAAAGTAGGGGTGTTTTGGATAACGTTTGCCAGTAGCCACAAGAAAATCGACAGTACCTGACAATTTTTCGTTATTAATATCTACTGAGATATCTCGCTCCATAAAAGATTTATATTGTTCTTCATCAAAGTTGACTGCTAACAATAATGGGAATATAAATTTGCCCTTTAATTCGCATTCGTTCCAATCCCACACTTGATCCTGTAATTTATCACAGAGTTCATCAAGTAGGTTTTCTTCAGCTGGGGTTGGTGAAGCAATGTCAGTTAACCATTGAGTCAAGCGTTTATGATGTTTTCGTATCACGACATTAAATGTGTCTTCAACTTCAGCAATTGTCCATTTTGAAAATGGTTTCAAGATGTATCCTCCATAAAGTCCTAAAACATGACAGACGGGATTGCAAATATTTATAAGGAGTGACGCTGGAGCGTCACGGTATATGTTCCAACGCTGAAGCGTTGGAACAAGAAGTGATGCTGGAGCGTTGGAACAAGAAGTGATGCTGGAGCGTTGGAACGGGAAGTAATGCTTGTGGGATGAGAAGCTTATTTCTTCATCTGCTATTCAATCCTGAGTGAATGGTTTTAATCAAATCTTCGACATGCCAAGGTTTTCGTAGACAACTATAAAGATTGGCTTCTTCTTTAGCACGCTTAATGGCCTCTTCATCTGCTTGTCCTGTTAATATTACTTTAATGATTTTTGGAAATTTTTTGTGTACTTCTACCAAAAATTCATCTCCTTTCATGCCTGGCATTAACCAATCAGATACAATAACCAATACGTTTACTCCTTCATCGAAGAGTTCGTCAATAACCTCCCATGCTTCTTGTGCACTTTCAGCCACTTCACATTGGTAGTCTTCAAAATGATCACAAATTTGTTCTCTTAAACTGTTGAGGACGATTTCTTCATCATCCACACATAAAATGACTTTTTCTGACATGACTTTCTTCCTTATGGCGTTGTTAAAAAAATCCTACTTTTTTGAAAAAATAGGATTTTCTCGTTTCCGCTGGTACATAATTTTGAGATGAGGGAGTATGTACCTTTCCTAAAATCTGTTACAATCAAAGGTTTTTAATTTCCCCATCTATTATCAAATTTTTTATTTTTCCTTTTAAAGCCAAATTGTTAATTTCTAACTCAGTATTTTGAGCTTGAATTTTTTGTTGTAATTGGCTCAATTTTAAGTGAATATTAATACGCGCTAAAACTTCTTCTCGCTGAAAGGGTTTTGTGATGTAATCCACAGCACCTAATTCAAATCCTTTTATTTTATCGGCAATATCCGTCAAGGCACTCATAAAGATAACAGGCACATTTTTAGTTTTTGAATCTGCTTTAAGTATTTCGCATGTTTCAAACCCGCCAATACCAGGCATCATTATATCTAACAAAATTAAATGGGGCAGTTCCAGTTGAACGCTTTTCAAGGCATTCTCACCACTTTCTACAATGGACACTTTGAGACAATTACTGATCAAAAAAGTGGATAAAACCCGTGCATTAACGGCATTATCATCAACAATCAAAATAGAAAATGATTGTTGTGTCATGTTTAAAATTTGCTGACAGTGTGTTAAATAAATTTCTGCAGCTTTATCATTTTCATTGATTTGCACAACTTTTTTAAAATGAGTCAGTGCTTTATCAAATTGTTCATTGTGAAAAAAGTTAAAACCCTGTTCAAAATCGGATAAAGTGTCTGATTTTAATTTTAGACTGGAAGAGGAGTCTCCATCAAACACTTCATAAACGGTTACCGCTTCTGTTTTGCCTTTAACAGTCACACAATCAATGAGCCGAATATGATATTGGGAAATGTTGGTTAATTGTTGATAAGTTTGCTCTGTAATTAATAAAGAAGTGCCATAAGTTTTGTTTAAACCTTCAATGCGAGAAGCTAAATTAACGGCATCAGAAATTACCGTGCCATCCATGCGATTTTGTCCACCCACAGTGCCTAGCATTGAAGGGCCTGTATTAAGCCCAATCCCAATTTTAATCGGGTTAGCACTTTGTTGCTTTACATTAAATTTATCAAGCTGTTCTAACATAGCAATCGCACCTTGTACAGCATCATCCGCACAAGTGGGAAATAATGCCATAATCCCATCACCCACATATTTATCAATAAATCCATGATATTGATTAATAATGGGTTCCATTTGACTTAAGTAAGCGTTGATAAAATTAAAATTTTCTTGCGGTGTCATCGTTTCAGACAATGTTGTAAAAGCCCTAATGTCAGAAAACATAATGGTCATGTTTTTTTCGACACAATTGCCTAACTTAATACGGTCATAGTCATCCAACTTAAGTAGTTTAAGAAATTGAACTGGCACAAATTTATGGAAAGTAATAATCTTTCTTTCCAATTCGTTGTTCTTTTCTTCAAGCTGTTTATCTTTAAAATAACTCTTAATCGCTTCTGAAACTGTTAAAATAAGGTCTTCTGTATCCCAGGGTTTGGCGATATAGCGATATAATTTCGCATATTTAATGGCATTACCTATGGCTTCAATATCTGCTTGACCTGTCAACAGTATTTTAAGGGTTGTCGGTGATATCAGATGAACACGTTTTAATAATTCGTCACCCTTAATATCGGGCATAATGTAGTCAGAGATAATTAAAGGTACTTCATAGTCATCTTCTAGCAATTCCTCAACTAATTCTATTGCCTCTTCCCCACCTTGCGCTGTCTCAATGAGAAAGCCACTGCTTAGGGCATTTTTAAGTTCTATTTTAAGACTATCAAGTATCGTTTGCTCATCATCAACACATATAATGGCAGTTTGCTTCGTCATTTCACTAAACCAGATTTTATTTTAAGATACAAAATTTTTCTAAAAAAATATATTACTTAGAGTTAAAGTGATAGGTGATGTAGCCTCTAAGCCGCTCATTTCATTAATTATTGTATTTTTGCTAAACCAGTCCTAATCGTTTCAATTAATTCTTGTGCGTCCCAAGGTTTTTGCAAACAACGATGTAGTTTTGCTTCATTATGAGCACGTTCAATCGCTTTTTTATCAGCTTGCCCTGTCAATATAACTTTAACAATTTTTGGATATTTTTCATGGACACGAATAAGAAATTCGTCTCCCTTCATACCAGGCATTAACCAATCGGATACGATGACCATAATTTCTAATTCATCTTGATATAATTCATCAATAATTTCCAGTGCTTCATCAGCACTTTCAGCTACTTCATAGAGATAAACATTACCAAATTCCTTTTTGAGTTGTATTTTTAAACTATCTAAAATAACGACTTCATCGTCAACACATAAAATGACTGGTTTAGACATGATGTTTTACCTCACCCTGATAAAAAAATATATTTGTGTCATAAAAATAACATAAAAAAATATCTATGAATAATAGATTATAAAGTAATATTCTAAAAATAATAGGAGTCTAAACTTTAGTTTTGATCACCAAGTTAAAACGAAGTTATAAAATGACTATAGTCAATTAAATAGTTCTCCTCATGATTTTTAGTCAATACTATATCTATTGAAAGTTGATGATTGAAAATTAGCAATGTAAAAAAGTGAAAAAATGGCTAAAAAGTGTAAAAAAAGATATGCAAAATTTTTAAATTTTAGCTTGGAGTCCAAACCTTTAGGTTTGGAAAGCTCAAATCTAAAATTTTGGATTCCATATACCTTTTTTTCGTCATTTTTAAACCATGCAGGGCTACTCTATGCACAGAACGGTTTAAGTATTTACCTGAATTCGATATAAGTTGATGAATATAACTAATTGTATTTGTTATATAATACACTGATAATTGTTCCCAAATTTTATTTGGGCACACAATGCATCAGAAGCTTTGCTTCGAGTTTTGCCAAGCAAAGCTTGGCAGACAGTGCGTTCCCAAATAAAATTTGGGAACGATATTGAATTAACTCTATT
>JAUCGK010000349.1 GCA_030378085.1 Candidatus Parabeggiatoa sp. HSG14 | reverse complement strand
ATCATTTGACACTTTGCTTTAATTTTTCTATTTTGGGACTTCCCCCTGTGTACGGGGGGTTAGGGGGGTGTCCTCAATTTTGCACTCCAGTTTGAAAGCTATCTGCGTAACATCAGTTATTAATAAAATACTTAAATATATAAGAAACAAATTCATGGTAAAAATTATCGGTCATTTTTTGACATTTTTTGATAAATTTAATACTTTTAGGATTAGAATAAAAACACAAAAAAGGCGGGAAATTTTCCCGCCTATGCCTAAATAAATCTAAAAAAAATTATTTAGCGTTCATCAACGCAACAGTGGTGTCCAACATTCTGTTGGAAAATCCCCATTCATTATCGTACCATGACAACACTTTCACTAAATTCCCGATGACTCTGGTTTGGGATGAATCACACGTTGAAGAAACTGTGGTGTGGTTGAAATCCGAAGAAACCAGCGGCTCATCAGTGTAATCCAAAATACCTTTTAATTCACCATCAGCGGCTGCTTTCAAAATGTTGTTCACTTCTTCCTTACTCGTTTCACGGGTAGCGGTAAAAGATAAATCAACAACGGACACATTGATAGTAGGAACCCGAATCGCAAAACCATCCAATTTGCCATTCAATTCTGGCAATACTAAACCAACTGCAGCAGCAGCCCCTGTATTTGTAGGAATCATGGATTGAGTGGCAGAGCGAGCGCGACGCAAGTCTGAGTGATAGACATCAGTCAACACTTGATCGTTGGTGTAAGAATGGATGGTAGTCATCAAACCTTGCACGACACCAATTTTGTCATGGAGGGGTTTAATGAGTGGTGCCAAACAATTCGTGGTGCATGAAGCATTAGAAATGACCTGATCACTGGCTTTGAGGATTTTGTGATTAACACCATAAACGATAGTGGCATCGACATCTTTGCCGCCTGGGGCAGAAATAATCACTTTTTTAGCCCCTCCCTTTAAATGGGCACTGGCTTTAGCTTTGCTGGTGAAAAAGCCTGTGCTTTCAACCACTACATCAACACCCATGTCTCCCCAAGGCAGCTTAGAAGGATCACGTTCAGCCAATACCCGAATTTTATCGCCATTGACTACCATATTATCACCATCCACAACGACTTCGCCATTAAAGCGTCCGTGTGCCGTATCGTACTTTGTTAAATGCACATTGGTATTAGCATTACCCAAATCATTCACAGCGACAATTTGGATTTCATTAGTGCGTCCTGCTTCATATAAAGCACGTAAGATGTTACGTCCAATACGACCATAGCCATTGATTGCTACTTTAATTGCTGCCATTAAGTTTTCTCCTAATTATAGTGATAAAAAAATGGATTTAATAAGATGCCAAGATAAATCTTGGACTCCTGGTAAAAGGAGTCCAAACTTTAGTTTGGCAGTACCAAGATAAATCTTGGACTCCTCTTGGTAATAAGGAGTCCAAACTTTAGTTTGGCAATACCAAGATAAATCTTGAACTCCTCAAAATTATCAAAGAACAGCTTCAACCGCTTTTACAACATTATCTACGGTAAAGCCAAACTCTTTAAAGAGCGCACCGGCGGGTGCTGACTCTCCAAAATGATTAATACCGATGATTTTTCCTTGTAAACCGACATATTTAGCCCAGCCATCGGTGACACCTGCTTCTACTGCAACTCGTGCGGTGACACTGCTTGGTAACACGGATTCACGATAAGTCTCATCTTGAGCATCAAAGAAATCTGTACTTGGCATAGAAACGACACGGATTTTTTTGCCTTTCTCACTCAATTGTTTAGCCGCGCCCGTAGCAAGCTCAACTTCAGAGCCGGTGGCAATGATAATTGCATTGGGTGTTCCTTCACAATCAGATAGGATATAACCTCCTCGTTCAGCCAACTCTAATTGTTCAACGGTACGTCCTTGATGTGGCAAGCCTTGGCGTGAAAATATCAAACAGCTAGGACCATCTTTGCGTTTAACAGCCATTTTCCAAGCAATGGCCGATTCTACCGCATCACAAGGTCGCCAAACTGACATATTAGGTATTAAACGCAATGTAGCGGTTTGTTCAATGGGCTGATGAGTGGGACCATCTTCGCCTAAGCCAATCGAATCATGGGTATAGACAAAAACACTACGAATTTTCATTAAAGCCGCCATGCGGAGCGCATTGCGAGCATATTCAGAAAAAATAAGGAAAGTGGCACCGTAAGGAATAAAACCGCCATGCAAGGCAATCCCATTCATCATCGCGGACATTCCAAATTCACGGACACCGTAGTAAACATAGTTACCATCGGCGTTGTCTTTGACTCCCTTACATCCTGACCAAATAGTTAAGTTGGAGCCTGCTAAATCTGCTGAGCCGCCAAGCAACTCTGGCAATAAAGGCCCATAACCATTGAGGGTGTTTTGAGAGGCTTTACGTGAAGCGATTTTTTCTTGCTTAGCATCTACACTGGAAATGAAGGTATTCGCTTTTTCTAAGAAATGCTCTGGTAATTCACCACTTAAACGACGCTTTAGTTCAATGGCGAGTTCGGGATAGGCTTTTTGGTATGCGGTGAATTTTTCATTCCACGTTGCTTCACTTTGAGTCCCTTTCCCTTTTGCATCCCAGCCCGCGTATATTTCATCAGGCACTTCAAAAGCAGGATGTGGCCAATTGATTGTTTTTCTCACTAAGGCGATTTCATCAGCACCAAGTGCAGCCCCATGACAATCTTCCTTGCCCTGTTTATTGGGTGAACCCCAACCGATGATGGTTTTACAACAGATCAAAGTGGGTTTACCTGTATTATGTGAACGTGCTTCTTCTATGGCACGTTTGATGGCTTCAGCATCGTGACCATCTACATTTTCAACCACATGCCAACCATAAGCGGTAAAACGCTGTGGCGTGTTGTCGGCAAACCAGCCTTGAACTTCACCATCAATGGAAATACCATTATCATCATAAAAGGCTATCAATTTTCCCAGTTCCATCGTCCCTGCCAATGAACAAACTTCGTGAGAAATACCTTCCATCATGCAACCATCACCTAAAAATGTATAAGTGTAATGGTCAATGATATTATGATCGGGGCGGTTAAATTGTCCGGCCAGAACTTTTTCTGCCAGAGCCATTCCCACTGCATTTGCGATACCTTGTCCTAATGGACCTGTTGTGGTTTCCACAGCAGGGGCATAACCATATTCAGGATGTCCAGGTGTTTTAGAATGTAGCTGACGAAAATTCTTAAGATCGTCCATCGACAAATCATAACCAGTCAAATGCGCTAAAGAATAAATCAACATTGACCCGTGACCATTGGACAATATAAAACGGTCACGATTAGCCCAATTTGGGTTAGTGGGATTATGATTCATGTAATCATTCCACAAAACTTCGGCAATGTCTGCCATACCCATTGGCGCACCCGGATGCCCAGAATTGGCTTTTTGTATTGCGTCCATGCTCAAAGCACGAATAGCGTTAGCAAGTTCTTTACGCGAAGGCATTTCTTTCTCCAATAGCTAGGATGTTAGAAAAAACAGTTGTGGGGAAAACAATACTCCCCCGATCACTCATGTTCGTTTAAAAGAAAACATTGTCGCTTAATTAGACAAATTCAGCAATATATAAAGATATAGTTATATATTAATATTATTTTTCTAATAATCTTAAACAAGTTCACTTTATAAAGTGGGAGTTAGCTACTATTTAAAATGTATTAGCTAGGAGTAACCATAAAAGATTGCCCCTACAAGAACAATTAATTAATGCGGTAGGGGCAATCCCTTGTGGTTGCCATTTTCCTAGTGAGGATATCGAAATTAAAGCTTTCCTGTACTAGTACTTTGTTAAGTATTGATGGGTTGTTGGAGTCCAAACCTAAAGGTTTGGAAGTAAGGTACTAGCCCATTATCGTTATACATAATTATTTAATTATTTGAGATAAAATTATATTTCAAAGGGAATTGGTAATATGGGAGAGATCATATTGGAGTTTTAAAAATGAAGTTTTGTTAAGAAAGTTTTGCCTTGAACCTATTTTAAATTGTGATAGTGTAAAATATATTGAGTTTTGGTGGGATAAGATATGTAAATGTATTTCACCTAAATAATTTTCTAAAAATAAATGATAGATAATTAATTAACTGATGTTACGCACTGTACTTCAAATAATTTTAGGGACACCCCCCT
>JAUCGK010000348.1 GCA_030378085.1 Candidatus Parabeggiatoa sp. HSG14 | reverse complement strand
CTATAGAATACTCAAATGGGTTCATCGAAACTTTTAAAAAAACGGGGTCTGACAAATTTAACTTTCACATCAGAAAACTAAAATTTGTGGTATATCCCTATGATAAAATCAATGGGACATCAACCCGTTTAAGCGGGTATCCGGGCTTTCAGCCCCCAAACTCTCTAACCCACCCGTCTTTTAGCAGGTGGTTGTTTAGTATAAGTAATTCTTGTAGTTATATTGATCCGGAAAAAAGGAATGCGCCTATAACATGTCACCGATTTTGGTTTTACCACTCTCTAAAGGTTCTATACTAACAGCAGGATACTATTAAACGGAGTTCTCAGTATGAAAAAACGAGTGTTATATGGTACAGCCAATTACGAAGATATTGTCAAAAAAAACGGTTACTTTGTTGATAAAACCGTCTATATTGAAAAATTGGAAGACATTGAAAATCCCGTTTTTCTGCGTCCCAGACGGTTTGGAAAATCTCTGCTGTGCCGAATGTTAGAATGTTATTATGATATCAATCAGCGAGATGATTTTGAAAGACTGTTTGGACACACTTACATTGGTCAACATCCAACGCCATTGCGTAATTCCTTTTTGGTTTTACACCTCGATTTTTCGATGGTGGAACCAAAGGAGAGTGTTATTGATATTGAAAAACACTTTGACTTGATGTGCAACTTAAAAATGAAAACCCTTGTGGCGCAAAATAACATCATGCTCTGCGATAAAAGTAGCATCGTTTTTACCGATAATTCCTTATTTAATCTTCAATTACTTCTTCATGCTATTGAAAGTAATAAGGATTTACCAAGACTTTATGTGATTATTGATGAATATGACAATTTTGCCAATCAGTTGATTACCGCCCATAAAGATTCCCTTTACCACGAATTAACAGCAGATGACAGTTTTCTCAAAACGTTTTTCAAAACCTTAAAGTACGGACGTAAAATGGGTACTATTGCCAACGTCCTTATTACGGGTGTATTACCCATAACGATAGATGATATGGCTTCTGGTTACAACATTGCCAATTTCCTCACTTTAGATTTAGAATTTGAGGCGATGTTGGGTTTTACTTCTACCGAAGTCACTCAATTACTAGATGAGATTTATCGGGACTATAAGATTGATCCTGCTACCAGAACGCTTGTCGAAGCCCTTATCAAAAACCATTATAATGGCTATCATTTTGTGAATCCAGAGGGAGAGGCTCTTTATAATTCCACACTTGTTATGTACTTTTTAAAACATCTGTGCCGTTATAAAACGATTCCTGCTCGCTTAAACGATCAGAATTTGAAGACAGAACTCTCTTGGGTTAGACGGTTAACGGCTTCTAATCCTCAAAACATTGAGGAATTTGTTGACCAACTCAGCTTATATAATAATACTCCTTATGATAATGTGTTTCTGGTCGAAAAATTTAATATGTTTCAATTTTTTGAGAAGCGTTTTTTTCCGGTTTCTTTTTTCTATTTAGGCATGTTGACTTTGCGCGATTATTTTTACCTCAAATTGCCTAACCTTAACATGCAACAAATATTTTTAGAATATTTTAACGAAATCCACCAAGTTGATGTCTCTACTCGTTATGCGCCAATCATGCAGCGTTTTGTTAATGCGCCCAATCTTGAATTTTTATTTGCAGGTTATTGGGAGCATTATGTATTGCAATTGCCTGAAGCGATTTTTCAGCAAGTCAATGAGAATTTCTATCGCACTACTTTTTATGAATTGTGCAGCCGTTACTTATCTCATTGGTTTGTGTGGCATGTTGAACGCTCATATCCTCAAGGTAAAAGCGATTTAGAATTTGTGGGTAAATATAATGAAAAGTTTGCCGGGCTGCGGTGGGTGATTGAATTTAAGTATTATTCCAATACAAAATTCAAGGAACTTAAGACGAGTATTGAGAAATTTAAACTTATTGAAACCGACACACAACAAATCAAAGGATATGTTGAAGGCTTAAAAAAGGAATACCCAGAGGCTAAAATTTCTCAATTTGTGATTTACTGCTTTGGGAATCAAGGATTTAAGGTATTTGAGGTTTCATCTGAACTATAAGCAGACCTGCCAGGTTTATTATCGTTCCTAAATTTTATTTAGGAACGTACTGCACAAGAAGCTTCGCTTCAAGAAGAAAGCCCCTTGGCTTGTTGTGCTTTGGGGCTTTTTATTTGGATTAGTGGGTTTCGCTATCGCTCTACCCACCCTACGCTCGCTGATTTAATAACCTCGAAACAAGTGAAGACAATGAACTCCTTAAAACTCTATTTTTCTGGTTCCCTAGACCGCGACGCTGGTGCATCGCCAATGCGTTCCCACTCTGGCGAGTCACTGCCATTAAGTTAGGGGCAACCATAAAGGATTTCCCCTACATAACATATTGATTTGTAGAGGCAATCCCTTGTGGTTACCCTGAAAAAATCCTTAAGTTAATGGCAGTGAACCTCCAGTTGGGAACGAGAAATAATCAAGTTCATCCTTCAATCCGTTAAATCTTGTTCAAATTTTTTAACAATTGCCACTGTTTCTAAACTAACGGTAATTACTTTGCCAATCAACTGCAAAATGTATTCTTCATCGTCTTTACGATTGGGATTGTTTACGATTCCGCTTCTTTTATCGGTTTTGACTCGGTATTGGTCGATTACCCATTCTAAGGCGGAGCGGTTGCCGAGTTTGTAGTCGAAGGCTTGTTTGGGAATGCCGGTTAAGCTAAGGAAGTTATTGTATATTAGTTGGGTTTTGTCTTTGGATAGCCGCATTTTTTCGACTTCGAGGCTGTACGGGTATTTGGGGTTTTCGACTTCTTCTAGTGGATATGGTTTGGCTTGTTCGTAATTTAGGTGAAGTTCGGCTAGTTGTTGGCCGGCTTTGGAGATGTCCCAGAATTTTGGGGTTAATGGGAGACGCGGGAGTTCTCTTTTTAGGTTTTGGGCGTATTTTTCCCGGTATTGGGGATGGTGGAGCAGCCCATAGGTGTAGTAGAAGATGTCCCATTTGGTGATGGTTTGGTCTTGGTAGTGTTGTTGCCAGTGATTAAGTGCCCAGTCAGTAATGTTTTCGGTGCGGTTGGTTCCGTCTTCGTTGTAGGTGTAGAAGGGGAAGCATTGGGTTGGTTCAACAACCAAGCTCAAATTTGGAATATAACCACTAATAAGTGCCATAAAAGGAATCCTAGAACCAACACTGCTAACACAAATAACCCTATTTTCAACTTCTGTTTCTGGAGTAGGGAAGATTGAAGGAAAAACATAAACCCGATTATTCATAGTTCTATCAAAAAATAGGTATGAATGAGTAAAAGGACGATAAAGAGATTGTCTTATCTTTTCATCAAAAAATTCAGCAATTCTTCCCGCTTGAAGATGAACTTTTAAATCACCACTCCATTTTATTTCCTTATCATCATATACAACAAAATCATCAGCTTTGACATCTTTATCTGTTTTATTTATCCATAACTCAACTTGTTGATTATAAAATGCAATAGTAGCTTGCATATTTTCTTCAAGAGCTTGTTGATTGAAATTATATGCCCAAACATCACGATTAGTTTTTACACCGCTACTGTAAATCTCGAAAACAACATCTTCCGTAATTCCTTTTTGAGCTTTTGCTTCTTTAGTTCCCAACGGAATGAAATCATCAAATTCTTCATGCAGTCCTTCAGTAAACCATACATAATTTTCGTTAGGAACAATTTGTTGCCAATCAATTGTATTTTGTAAAGCAGATAGTTTTTCTTCTTTGTTTAAAGTATCCTCAATTTTGGCATAATAAATTGCCTTGTCTTGCATCCTACTTTTTACGAACAAATTAATACTAACTCCCACCTTAATATCAAAAACATTAGAAGTTTTTCCCGGATTCTTTCTAATATTTCCCCCTAAATCCAAGACATAAATCAAAGAAAAATCTTTCGCTAAATGCTTCCGCATCCCGTCAAACGCAATATTATCCAAAAAACCATTATTGGTAACAAACGCAACAATGCCTTCATTCTCAATTCGTTCAGAAGCCCATTTAATTGCTTTCACATAAGGATCAGACAAAGCATTTTTCAAAGTCGCCTTGGAATCTTTGGCGTAGGTATCTCGCACCCAACCATCTATGGTTGGATAGCTTTGATTCTTATTATTATCATTCTCATTAGCTTGCC
>JAUCGK010000511.1 GCA_030378085.1 Candidatus Parabeggiatoa sp. HSG14 | reverse complement strand
GGGAAGTCCCAAAATAGAAAAATTAAAGCAAAGTGTCGAATGATGTTTGGTTCCACCCGTGTACGGGGGGTTAGGGGGGTGTCCCTAAAATTATTTGAAGTACAGTGCGTAACATCAGTTAATTAAGAAATAAGCATAAAATAATTCCACAAACCACCTCAACCCTTATTACATTAAGGAAGGGAGCGAGGATGGTTGATTTCTGCAGTGATCAAAATTTGCTTTCTCAAGTGCCATTAAGTTTCAACAAGCACAACACTTTTTACCATTTACACTTGTCACAGTTGATATTTATCCCCATTTAAACGATAATGATTCTCATTTGTATTCATTTAAGGAATAAAAATTGCTATAGATAGAAATGAGTCGTAAATTTTATTTCACTTAAATTATATAGGAGTTAAATATCATGGTTATCGTTGTTGGAGCCGATAAATTGGGCAAGATCACAACCTTGCTAAAAGATCGGGGATTTGCAAATTTGAAACATATCACAGGCCGTCAGCCCAAAACTCAAAAAAGTATGCCTGTGAGTACAGCCCACGCTGAGTTGATGGTTTTATTTACGGATTTTGTTGGTCACAATGTGATGCACAATTACAGGAAACGGGCGCGAGAGCAAAAAATTCCTTTTATTGCTTGTAGACGAAGTGTCTGTGATTTAGCTAAATGTTTGGATAAATGTGGATTTACTTGTTAAAAGTCGTGTCAAAAATACCAACTAATCTTCCATTAGGAATAAATCCATGCTAATTTTGTTTGCTAAAAGAAAAAAACCAGTTTTCTAATTTTCTGAAAAGACTGGTTTTTTTTTCATTAAATTTTTATGTTTTCTTGAAACTTTAGTTAATTGGTAAAGTAAAATAAAATAGACTACCTTGACCAACTGTACTTTCCACACCTACTTTCCCTCCCAATTTTTCTGCGATTTGATGCACAATTGACAAACCAAGACCATGCCCTTCAGCACGTATTTGATGCAGACGGCTAAACGGGGTAAACAACAGAGCTTGTTCCTTGGTGGTAAGTCCATGACCATTGTCACGTACCCAAAACCGTATCATATTATCATTTTGAATATCTGTACCAAGTTTTAAATGGGGCGGTTTCCCACCATATTTTAAACCATTCGTTACATAATTAATCCACATTTCTTCAATCCAAGGCTCATAACCTTTGATCTTTGGCCAAATATGAGCCAATTCTATTTTACCTTGATATTGTTCTATCATATAAGCAAGGCTTTGCTCTATCACTTTGGTAATAATACTGGACATATCTAGTAGACAAAGTGCTGCGGGTGCTTGTCGAGATACCCCTGCTAACAAAAGTAAAGACTCAACAGTATTCATGGCTTGTTGTCCTGCTTGTTCAACAAGTTGTAGTCTTTTTATAGACTTCGTATCGGGCGGTGTATTTGGAGAACAATTATTTTTCAACACGCAGGAAAGACCAACAACTGCACTCAAAGGGTTTTTTAAATCATGAGCAACTGTGTGGGCAAACGCATCAAGTTCCATATTGCGCTGTTCTAGTTCACGAGTTTGCGTTTGTAGTTGCCGATTTCGCGTCTGAAGTTTTTGTTGTAGTTTACGAATACTTAAATGAGTATTGATACGTGCCAATACTTCTTCATGTTGAAAAGGTTTGGTAATGTAATCAGCAGCACCCAATTTAAAACCTTTGATTTTATCAGCAGTATCAACCAATGCCGTCATAAAAATGACAGGGATATCCCGTGTTTTTTCTTGAGATTTTAATTGTTGACAAACTTCAAAACCATTCATCCCCGGCATTATTACATCCAGCAATATTAAATCAGGTGATGTGTACTCAATTTTTTTAAATCCCCCTAAACCGTCTTTTGCAACGAGTACTTTAAAACCGGCATCATCTAACAACTTAAGTAATACTTTCACATTGCCAATATTATCATCAATAACTAATAAGGTAGGCGAAGTTGTATCATTCATTTTGAAGTTTCCAATATTATTTATAGAATCAACAGCCCTCAATCCCTCCCTCATAAGAAAGTAGTTCATGAGGAACGATTTCTCGAAATAACTGTTATTATAGAATTTTTTATTGGCAAAGGTATTGATAAAGATTCATATCATATAATACAATATAAAAACAATGCCTTTGCTTATTAAAAAATTTTTGTTCATTTAAGGTCAAGTTTCTCGAAACTTAAGCAATATTTCGGTGTCAAGAAATCAGAGAAAACGTCATGAATAAAACAACATGAATAAAACAACTGTTATCATAGAATTTTTTAATTGGCGAAGGTATCAATAAATAACAAACGTGTTATTTTCTAAATTACTGTTTCAAAGGTTAAAAATTAAAAAATTTAATTCATGATATTAACAACTCAACAAATTCGTCATCTTAGAGGACTTGCCCATCATTTAAAACCTGTTTTGATGATTGGTGAAAAAGGTATCAGCGATAATGTTTTAGTAGAATTGGATCGCGCTTTAAATGACCATGAATTGATTAAAGTCAACATAGCAGGGGCTATGAAAAAAGAAAGACAAGTTGTCACGAAACAACTTTGTCAAGTCAGTGATGCTCAACTCGTACAAATGATTGGTCGCATGAGCATTTTATATCGGCCAAATAAAAAACCGAAATTGATCATACCAACAGCTCATAAAAAATGAAAATTAAAAAATTTGAAAATTAAAAATCAGGATACTTCTTTCCAGCTAGGAAATGCAGGTATCCAATTTAGGAGTCCAAACTTCAGTTTGGACATCCAAGTTAAAACTTTCTGTTTGGGTCAGTCATTAACCTGCCAGGTTTTCAATACCTGGAAAATTTATAGACGGAAATTATTTTTTTGAACATTTACAAAATACAAAATCGTTCCAGTTTCTATACCATTCAAAAATCTCCAGCAAATTCCCCACTATGTCCCAGAGAAAAAACGACATCACTCCTAAAGAATCAGATGAAATAATTCATTTGAATTATCAAATCACTTATGAGGCTTTACCACATAAAAGTATTAAAAAATTGCCTTACAAGGTAAAAAAGCAGATTGAAGAATTACATGTTCTCACTCAATCTCAACCTCAACAAGTCATTGCTCCTTTGTTAGAACTTATTGAGAAATATCCCAATGTGCCTATTTTTCATAATTTTTTAGCTGTTGCCTACAACGCGACTGGGCAAGAAGAAAAAGCAGAATCCTTTCTTGTTGCAGCTTATCAAAAACACACCGATTATTTGTTTGCAAAGACTAATTATGCCCTTCATTGTCTAAGAAACAAGAAAGCAGATAAAATACCTGAGATATTCAATAATAAATTTGACTTGAAGTTACTTTATCCCCGAAGAAATATATTCCATATCACTGAATTTGTCGCTTTTAACAGTGTTGTCGCCTTATATCATCATAAACAAGGGCATTGTCAGATTGCTGAAAAATATTATCAGCTATTGAAAGATTCTGATCCCAAGAATCAACTGACTAAAATGGTAAAACGTCAGCTTCACCCGAATTTTTTTCAAAGATTATTGGATAAATTGGCGGTAAAACTTGAGAAGAAAATTGAAAAGCTAGATGAAAAAGAAGCAGAGAAGAAGGCTGAAGAAGCGGCCGAAGAAGCGGTGAAAAAAGCTAAAAAATCCTCTGAGTATTTTAAAAATTTTTGAGGATAATGGGTAAGTGCTCAAGAACTATAGGAATAACAAAAAAACGCCCCCCCCAAAGCTCGTTTTATTCACGAATTGTTTAAATTTTAGTACTGGCAATAGTGGCTCTAGAGTTTCAAAATGGGTTGTGGTGTCACAAACTTCCTCAAAGTGTACCTTAAAATTTCCGTCCTTGTAGGTGTTAAAATTCGCCCAAGCCAGAGAATGGGATAATGTGCTATGGGAGATAAGGGACTTTGAACAGGATTTTTTTGTCTGATAGTGATCGACAGCATTCTTTACACACGATTTTTTCGATAATAAATTGATAATATGAATATTTTTCCAATTTTTGTACGGCAAGTATAGTGTCGATCACTATGAATTAAAAATTCGTTTATTAACTGATGTTACGCAGATAGCTTTCAAACTGGAGTGTAAAATTGAGGACACCCCCCTAACCCCCCGTACACAGGGGGAAGTCCCAAAATAGAAAAATTAAAGCAAAGTGTCAAATGATGTTTGGTTCCACCCGTGTACGGGGGGTTAGGGGGGTATCCCCAAAA
>JAUCGK010000347.1 GCA_030378085.1 Candidatus Parabeggiatoa sp. HSG14 | reverse complement strand
AAACATCATTTGACACTTTGCTTTAATTTTTCTATTTTGGGACTTCCCCCTGTGTACGGGGGGTTAGGGGGGTGTCCTCAATTTTGCACTCCAGTTTGAAAGCTATCTGCGTAACATCAGTGAATAATAATGGAAATCTAAGAATGTCTATAACCCATTGATTTATCGTAGTCAGATTCAAGGCGATATCGCTATTTTGATAGCATGATTTATTATAATTCAATGGCTTAAAAAGTTGAGCATTGCGTTAATAAAGTAGAAAATAATCCGATTTTTTGGTAACTACTAAGCCTATAAAACTCTATAACTTTCAAAGAATTATAAATCGGCACATTTTGTGCTTAAAATATCTCAAAAAATTTTATTTCAATTAAATCAATATATTATATTTTAAATACTTTTATTGTGGATATTATCCATATTTTTAAGATATAATTTATTTTTCAAAGGGTTATATCATTTTTAAGAGGCTGAGTAGTTACGATTTTTTTTGAAAAATCGGATTTTTGGTATTAAAATAGGCACCCTTCAAAGTAGTTGACAGTTTGTATTCATAAAAACCACCAACAAAGATTTTGGCATGACTGTTATAATGTACATTATAACGTTCATCAGTCAACCAAAATTCTGGGTTTTCAAACTGTTTTCGAGGCAAAAGTTTTTGCACGCAAAAACTTTTACCTCACTACTTTGTTTTTTTGCAAGTTTATACAATAAAATCATTGGGATACATGTTAAATAAAACGATTATGATGAAGGGTGTCTTAAAATAGAAAAATATGCCATTAAACAAACGAAGTAGCTATACTTTACTTTTTCGTCCCATTAGTCAAAAAGAAATGGATTTGATCTAGCAAAGTAATTATCAATCTTTACCCTCCCTTTCTCCCTTCGTAACCCATTTTTTTTATCCTCCAAAAAGACTACACCATACAAATTGCTCGCGAGCGAAATACAAAAGACGTAGTATGTAATATCCGGTTATGTGGATTATGTCATTTATTTTTGTGTCTATAAAAAATTTATAGACAGTAGGAAAAATTTTAAAGCAATATTCAATACATACAGTTGACAGTTTTAAGCATCAGGAATACTGGATTCCTGCTGAAGATTTACCTCAGTTTAATTAAAATAGGGTTTATTAAAGTTATTGCTGAATTTAGAAAATTATAGAAAATCATAAAAAAATTAAAAAGGATACCTATTGGTTGGTTTAAAATCCTGCTAATCTCTTAATCTGTTTAATCTTGTTCAAAATTTTTTGGCATAAGATAAAAACCCATTGAAATAAAACATGTCTTACCTTAGATAAATAATCCAGTACAGTACTTTGTCAGCGTTTTTTTGTTGGGTAGTGGGTTTCTCTTTGCTCTATCCACCCTACATTAACCGACAAAAACAAACAAAACAAACAAAACAAAATTAACAAGGTACTCGTCTAAGGGATAAATTATCTTCCAAAAAAACAAACACAATGTTAAGATTTTAAAAAATTTGTTAAAAAGGCTAAATTAAAAATGTCTCAATTACCTGCCCATTATCAAAAAGAAATGGGAGCTAATCCAAAACCCAATCCTTTTAGTGATAGCCGAGTAGATACCCCTTTTCAAAACCATACAGATTTAAAGGAAATTTATTTTGATGAGTTTGAAAGATTAAACTCTGTCATCAGTGATATCAAAAATGATGTAGAAAATCATCAAAGTAAAGGGGCTGTTGTCATTGGTGAGCCGGGAACGGGAAAAACGCATTTGATGATGCGACTTGCAAAAGAACGCTTAAAAAGTAACCGGTTACTTTTTATCAGGCAACCTAACAACCTTCATTCGGTTTTATATCATATTTATAGCCGAGTATTAGAATCATTTGTAGAAAAAGTACCCAACAGTTCTCATTCCCAACTTGAGCATTTATTGGCAACCAGTTTTTCTAAAATTATTGTCGAAGCATTTAAAGAAGTTCGTAGTAAACGGACAACGGGTATTTTTGATTATTTTAGAAAACTGACAGATAAAGATAGGTATATCTTAGAAGTCTTATCAAAAAATCCTCTTAATATTTATAAAAAGTTGGGGCAAGAAGGTGCCCGTAATAAACGTGAATATTGGCAGCGTATTGAAATAATTATTGAAGATTGGTGGAAAAAGAACTATGGCGATGTCGGTTATTCTACTGCCATCTTAAAAGGAATCGTCAAATTTTGTAGTTATTCCGAACCTAATAGAAAGAAATTAGTAGGAAAATGGCTATCTGCCCATGATTTAGAAGATAAAGAATTACAAAACATTGGCCTTGAAAATTGGAAAGGAGAAATCAGTAAAGAAGCTTTTTCATTGGATGCCATGACCATTTTTGGCAGATTGTCAATGATGGATGAACCTTTGATTATTATATTTGATCAACTAGAAGCGTTAGGACTTGAATATAATAAAAATCTACTCCAAAGCTTTGGCGATGCGGTAAAAGAGCTATTTACTTACGTGCCTAATAGCTTGATTATTCTCAATCTGTTTCCTGAAAGATGGGAATATTTCAAAAACTTTTTTGATGGTTCTGTTATTGGGCGTGTTTCTCAATGCCAAATTGTTTTAAATTTGCCTCAAGAAGAACAACTGAAAAAGATATTGGTTTTAAAAGCACAAGATGAAGATATTGATATCGAACAGTTGTTTTCACCAGAAGATTTAAAAGATATTTTGCACCAAGAATCTATTCGAGAAGTATTAAATCGCGCTTCACATTACTACAGATTCAGAACGCAAGATATTCCTTTGCCAGTGATAATTCGTCCAATAAGAAGTTTTGAAGACGAAGTCAAAGAACAATTGAAATCCATCAGGGATCAACTTAAAGTATCCAGTTTTGAAGAAGAAGTGAGAGAAACACTCAAAGCCATTATGGTTGAAATCGCTTCTTTAAGAAATATGATGGAAACTGCGATAGTTCAATCAGCAAATTCGCAGAGGGTTAACTCTGTTATGAATGTTCCGACAACATCAGCGGCAACTATGCCAGCGGTTGAAACAACACAACCTGTTAGTAGCTTGATTGTTGATTATCTTGAAAGAGAAAAAACATTACTAGAAAATGCTTATGAAGATTTAATGATCATTAGTGACAGTGATGATGTTGGTAAATTGTTAACAATAACAGAAGCATTTAATACACTGTCTAACAAAATGGAAACAGACAGTTTAAAACTGGGCAAAAAGAAAATTCCTGAAAATCTATTAATCAAAACAACGAAGCAATCTTTTGTGGTGGGATTTTTACAAGTAAGTGATATGGTTTTTCCCTCTCGAATCAAGAATTTTAATGAACTGGTATCCATTCATGAAGACATACAGTTTACACTTTTGAGAGACGAGAGAGAACTTCCCATTACTGGTAAAGTAGGCAAAGCTGAAATAGATAAACTGAATAAAGCTGATAATGGTCAATTTTTTTACATGGACAAAGAAGACAGACTGACTTTTGAAGTCATTTATAAACTGATCATTGATATTCAGAACAAAGACTTTGAAATTGATTTACAACAAGTCTTGAAAACGTTAGAATCTATAATGAGTCATTACTGGGTAATTAAGATATTTAAAAAGGCAACGATTTCTTAGTCTAAAAGCTTTGCTTCAATAATAGCACATACTCCAAACGTTCAGGTTTTGGGATTTGATACCTGACAATTTTTTAAAACCTATCAGGTATTTTCTAGCGTTTAAGTGATTCAAAAAAACCGAAAATTTGAACGTCTGGAGTATATTTTATTAAGATTTTATCTGTCATTTTTGTTATTCTTGAAGAAAAACTTCATAAGCAGTGCGTTCCTTCGTCAAATTTAGGAACGATGACAAAAATTTATTTTGGAAACTGAGTCCTAACACTAGAACATTGTGAAGCTAATTCCTAACCATCAACACCAAATTCGGAAGAAGCATTTATGACTGTACCTAGAGGCTCAGCCGTAAAGTTATAAATGCCTTTTGTAGTGATATCGATAATTTCCGCCTAAACCTTTTTTGGCTTTGGCAAAAATTTGACTTCCATCAAGTACCATAAACGTTGGATCGAGAGAAAGATTGTCGCCACTGCCAAATTCGGGCGCATTCCCATTTTTCGGGTTAATACGAAAACCGCATTTAAAGTAATAATATAACCGTAAAATCAATAGGTTATAAAGTTATTTGTCCGCATGTATTTTCAAGGGTAATTCTCATTAATACCCA
>JAUCGK010000346.1 GCA_030378085.1 Candidatus Parabeggiatoa sp. HSG14 | reverse complement strand
TACAATTTGTCAATACGTAAACTCTATATTCTATCGTCAAAAAGAAAATGAAATCCGAATGATTTTAAGATGATATTATCAAACGATTTCAAAAATAGGGTTTGCAAAACAAAATCAAATAGTCTTAAAATATAATTCAATAAAATCCTTAATTGACTCTCACAGATTTGGGAGAGAGTTTAATTTTCGTGAACAGTATCAAAAAATTACTGAATCCCGTGAAAATACAAAGCTTCGCTGAATATCCGCTTTGGACTCTGGACAACATCATAGGATTATTTACAGCAACAAAAATATTAATATTCAATTTAATTTAATTTAATTTTTAATCACTCAATGGTTTAACAAATACCAATAAAAATCAATAAAAATATTATTTATCTTAAAAAACAATCAATTATTAGAAAATTAAATCTATATTTAATCACAATATCAGGAAATTAAACCATGTTATTTTCAAAAAATAGCTCAAAACAATCACTGACTCGGACTACCCTCATTAAAATGGGTATCCGAATAGCACTTATTGTCATTGCTGTGACACTACTCAGTTATTGGCACTTATTTTCTATTTTAGAGTCACAAACACTGGAACAACTGGAAAAATATATTGTTGAACGAGGACAACGTGAATCCCAACTATTTATATTAGCAGAAGATAATCATGCTACCTTTAAAAAGGAATTTTTGTGGCAACTTGAACAATTTGGTGATCATGATCCAAAAGCTGAGTTTGATCGCTTGTTTATGAGATGGGAGGATGGCACTATCAGAAATCGCCCAGAAAATTTTGATGGTACACGACAAGCAGGTGTTTTCATTGGTAAAACAGATGGGAAAATACCTTTCCTTAATGCAAATATTCGCCGTCGTGTATTAACCTTTTATCATTTATTAGATAATTATGGAGCCGCATGGCATAACCGTTTTCAGAATACCTACGTGACAACTCCTGAAAATATTGCTGGCTTATATTGGCCTGAAGGACCAACTTGGGCTATTGATGCAACAGTCGATCTTTATATGCCTGATGAAGAGTATGTATGGGTGGCTGATCAACAACATAATCCAACACGAAAAAGTGCTTGGACGGGTGTTTTTGTGGACGATGTCACTCAAACTTGGATGGTTTCCGGTGAAACACCTATTTATATAGCCGATAGGCATATTGCTACCGTAGGACACGATATCATTTTAAATGAACTATTTGAGAGAACAATTAACGATCACTTGGAAGGGGCTTATAACATTATATTTCGTGAAGATGGTCGCCTGATTGCACATCCAGACTATATGAAACAAATCCAGAAAGCGGGTGGTAATTTTAATATTTCGACTTCAAATGACTCACATCTATCCAATATTTTTCAAATCATTAATCATCGGAAACCTGATACTATCGCTCTCGAAAATACCCAAAATAGTGAGTATCTTGCTGTGACTAAAATAGCTGGGCCAGATTGGTATTTTGTTACCGTTTATCCCAAGTCGCTCTTAATCAGCATGGCTCTTCAAACAGCACGCTTTATCTTAATTTTAGGATTGATTTCACTGCTGATTGAAATAATACTTCTCTTTTTGGTATTACGTCGGCAAATCGCTAGGCCACTCCACGCGCTTATTGCTGCTTCTAAACAAATCGCTGCGGGGAATTTCAAGATTCAATTAGACACCACACGGCAAGATGAACTTGGGCAGTTAGCACAATCCTTTAATGCGATGAGTGTTGAAGTGCAAGCGCGTGAAGATTCGTTAAAAGAAGCTAATCAATTGAAAGATGAATTTTTAGCCAATACTTCCCATGAATTACGCACTCCCTTAAATGGCATTATCGGTATTGCTGAATCACTAATAGATGGTGTAACTGGCAAACTCCCCGAAAAAACGAATACTAATCTTGCTATGATTGTAGGCAGTGGTAGACGGTTAGCAACTTTAGTCAATGATATTTTAGACTTTTCTCAGCTTAAACATAAAAAGCTAGATTTACAACTAAAACCCATTGGGTTGCGAGAAATTGTTGATATTGTATTAACATTGAGCCAACCATTAGTCCATAACAAACCGCTTCAATTAATTAATGCGATTCCATCGAATTTGCCTCCAGCGCAAGCCGATGAAAACCGTTTGCAACAAATTTTGTATAATGTGATTGGTAACGCAATTAAATTCACAGAAAATGGTCAGGTAAAAGTATCAGCCAAAATGGTTAATCAGCATTTAGAGATGACTATTTCGGATACTGGCATCGGCATTCCAAAAGACAAATTAGACCGCATCTTTGAATCGTTTGAACAGGCTGAAGGTTCTACTGCAAGAGAATACGGCGGTACAGGGTTAGGTTTAGCAGTGACTAAACAATTAATTCAATTACATGGCGGTGATATTTGGGTTCAATCAACGGTGGGACAAGGTTCACAATTCTTTTTGACTTTACTTATTGCCGAAGGAGAAAGCAGTCAGTTATCGGCAGAAGCCTTATTATCGACTGTTCAAACGGTTTCAGAAGTCAGTACCGTGACTGAAATGACACCAACTGAAGTTAACAAAACTTCTAAAGAGCAGCTAAATGTCTTAGTTGTAGATGATGAACTTGTCAATTTACAGGTACTCAACAATTATTTGTCATTACAAAACTATCATATTGTTCAAGCAACTTCTGGATTTGAAGCTCTCGCTTTTATAGATGAAGGTTTTAAACCCGATGCCATTTTGTTAGATGTGATGATGCCTAAAATGACTGGGTATGAAGTGACACAAAAACTCCGTGATAAGTGGCAGGCTGATGAAGTGCCTATTTTGTTATTAACCGCCAAAAACCGTGTTGCTGATTTAGTGGTTGGTTTAGAAAGTGGAGCCAATGATTATCTGACGAAGCCAATTTCCAAAGATGAATTATTAGCAAGACTTAAAACACATCTACAATTAAAGGAACTCAAGGAAAAAACTTTACAACTCGCTTTAGAAAACGAGCGTATGAAGACAGAGTTAGACGTGGCTCGCCGCATACAAACCATGATTTTGCCCCAAAAAGCAGAACTCGAACAAGTCACTGGTTTAGCAATTGCAGGATTTATGGAGCCCGCAGAAGAAGTGGGTGGCGATTACTATGATGTATTGCAGCATGATAATAATGGGCGGACTCTCATCAGCATTGGCGATGTCACTGGACATGGGTTGGAAAGTGGACTATTAATGTTGATGACACAAGCAGCGGTACGCACTTTGCTTGAAAATGATGAACAAGACACAGTCAAGTTTTTCAGTAGTCTTAACAGCATGATTTATAAAAATGCCCAAGAACGTCTGGACGTTGAGAAAAACTTGACCCTTTCTTTATTAGAATATACATCAACAGATACTGGCGGTACATTACGAATCAGTGGTCGTCATGAAGACATCATTGTGGTGCGAAATGGTCAATTGGAATGTATTGACACTGGCGATTTAGGAATGCAAGTAGGCTTTATTGATGATATTGCCGACTTTGTCGATCACATTGAAGTGAGTTTGAATGCTGGAGATGTGATAGTGTTGTACACAGATGGTATTACTGAAGCTGAAAATGAGGAGAGAAAAGAATATGGAATGAATCGGCTTTGTGAAGTTGTCAAACAAAACTGGCAACAATCTGTTGAAGAAATCAAAGACACAGTGATTAATGATGTGCGGCAGTATATTGGTAATCACGAGGTATTTGATGATATTACCCTGGTGGTGTTAAAACAGCAATAATGCAGGAAAGTAAAAATACTTTATTTTAAGAGAGTGGAATTCAAACCTTTAGGTTTGAGCGTTCCAAAACCTAAAAGTTTGGACTCCAAGCTTATTTTTTCTACACTATCAAACCGAATAAGGAGTGATTTTTTTAATGGAACAAGTCTTAGATGAATTTAGTGATAAGTCACTCAATGAACATGAATATTTGACATTTGGCTTTATGCCAAGATTGACAATGAACAACAAAGATGGCAAAAGAATGGTTTATTAGCTGATTTATTAGCTGACTACGTAACTATTTTTTTCTAAGCTATACCTTTGATTTCAATAGTTTTAAAAAGAAAATCAAAGGAGTCGTTAGCTACATTAGCCAATGAATTACTGATGTTACGCAGATAGCTTTCAAACTGGAGTGCAAAATTGAGGACACCCCCCTAACCCCCCGTACACAGGGGGAAGTCCCAAAATAGAAAAATTAAAGCAAAGTGTCAAATGATGTTTGG
>JAUCGK010000047.1 GCA_030378085.1 Candidatus Parabeggiatoa sp. HSG14 | reverse complement strand
CTATATTCATCCGAAGGTGCCTTTTGTCAGACAACACGCCAAATCAAAATATTGTATAACACAAGCCAAAAAATAGACTTTTTTTCATTTTTTGTAAATTTTAAAAATCAAAATTATTTGGATTACTATTTTATGTAAGATGGATAAAGCGTTAGCGCATACATAATGGTTAATCAACCTTATTTATAGGGAACAGATTATCAAAGTTTTATCTATTCTTAGCTGCATCGAACAGATTTTATTGAATTTTTATTCCTAAACAATATCCTCGCCAATTAAAGTTAGCCAATTTTTAAAATTTTTATTTTTAGCAAAATCAATAAGTTAAATATTTACATTTGCTCAAACTTCACGATTTTTATAATTTGGCTAAAATATTGCTAAAAATAAAACTTTGTAAAGTCTCTCAACAAAGACTAAGATGTACGCAATCCAATTCAAAAATTCTTTGAATAAAAGCTTGGAATGAGTTTTAAATTTTCAATAACCTTACTATTTTAACTTAAATCCACCAAATTGTTTATTTTCTTGATAAATGGAAAACACTATTAACGAACTGCACACCCTCGGTGATTTTATACGTTGGGGGGCAAGCCAATTTAATAAAGCAAAGTTATTCTTTGGGCATGGAACCGATAATGCCATAGACGAAGCTATCGCATTGGTTTTTTATGCTTTGTATTTGCCCCAGGATATTCCTGAAATTTTATGGCACGCACGGTTGACATATTCAGAAAAGCAAAGAGTGCTTGAATTGTTAAACAGGCGGATACAAGAAAGAATTCCAACTCCCTACCTGACTAGCCAATCCTGGTTTGCTAATTTACGCTTTTATGTGGATCAACGTGTTTTGATACCCCGTTCACCGATGGCTGAATTGATAGAGCAACGATTTGAACCTTGGGTTGAAGCTGATCGAGTGAGACGTATGCTGGATTTGTGTACAGGTAGTGGCTGCATTGCTATTGCCAGTGCTATGTTAGCTTTTCCTTATGCGGAAATTGATGCGGCGGATGTTTCACAAACCGCTTTGGAAGTTGCACAACGAAATATTAAACATTATGGATTAGAAAATCGGGTACATGCAGTACATTCCAATTTATTTTCTAACTTAGCAGACATCCGTTATGATTTAATTGTATGTAACCCACCCTATGCCGATGCAAGGGAAATAGAAACAATGCCTGACGAATACCATTATGAACCACTAATGGGGCTTGAAGCGGGAAAAGATGGATTATTTTTTGTCAAAGAAATTTTGCGTGAAGCGACCAAACATTTGACTCCTGATGGCGCAATTATTATTGAAGTGGGTTTAAGTCAAACAAGCTTAATAGAACAATATCCGGAATTACCCTTTATGTGGCTAGAATTTCGACGGGGTGGAGAAGGTGTTTTCTTAATCACTGCCAAACAACTTTGTGATTATGCTGAAATTCTAGAGGAAAGAGGAAAAGAAGAAAGCGAAACAAGCAAAAGGGTGGAAGAAGTAGTGGAATGAGTAAATGTTTTACCGTAATTTCTGTTTTTGATACGTGAATATATATGCCCTGAAACGTTTCGTGTTAAACCTGCCAGGTTTTCCAAACCTGCCAGGTTTTTACCAAAGACAAAATTTTTCTGATTATAACTTTTTTTGTTGAACAATTATAAATACTTGATTTTACAAATATTGAGCTACAACCAATTACCAATTAGCAAAAACGGTGCCCAATATTTAGGATGTTCAAAATACTCATCGGCAATTAAGGTTTGTTGGCTTTGTTGAAAGGCTTTGACTTTGGATAGTGCTGGATTGTTGCTCAAATTTTGATAAAACAAAGTCATCAGTTCCGAGGTGGCTTCATCATCAACTGACCATAAACTCGCAATGGCACTTTGGACACCAGCTTTAATCGCAACCCCTGCTAATCCTAACGCAGCACGTTCATCACCTACAGCGGTTTGACAGGCACTCAGCGTTAATAATTCAGCCTGTTCGCCGTGTTCGCCCGTATTCAGGTAATTTTCTAATTTATCCATCGTCAAGCGATCCCCATGCACCAGCAAAAAGGTGTCTTTGGGATTGCGCTTGAATTGCCCATGGGAAGCAATATGAATAATAGAATAAGGCTGGCTGTGTAATGCTTGCTGGAAAGTATCCAATGTAAACTGCTCATTGAGTAAAGTCTTCTTGTTGATAAAAATTTTTTCCAAATTTTCGATTTCTTTCTTTGCATTGGTAAGTGGACTAAATCCTTCAACTTCTACCGATAACCCGTTGAGCAAAACGTGCAATTGAGGTTTCGAGAAACGCCGCGGATCCGTAAGATTAAAACCAGGGATCGTTGCTACCGCAAAGTCTTGAATTAAAAAGTGTCCGGTGACTTTATTCCGCAAAGCGGTCAATGGAACTGTGCGTAAAGGCCCATCGGGGACGATGATCAAGGTATCGATACCCTGCTTGTTTAATGAAACTTGGAGGGGAGCGATTAACCAATCATAAAGCTGTTCGGCATGATCTTCATAAGCATAACCTCCTTTTTTCATCTGGCGGCGAAATTCATGCACCGTTCCTTTGAGAGTTTGCAATGCAACGGGTTGCGTTTCTTGATGAAAAATATTGCCCGGTAAGCGTAACAATAGTTCGAGGCGATTTTCCAGCAAAATGGGATAAAATAGAGCAGTGTTTTGACCCAAGAGTTGATCTAAATCGGCTTCCCCTGATGAAATCGGTAAGAGGCAGTCGCCTTGAAAATATTCTTGCAATTCTCCCTTCTTGAGAACTTCAATTCGATCTATCGCACTTTTTAACAAGCGTTTTTTCTCAACTTCTGAAGTGGTTTGTTGGGCTTGTTGCAGTAAGACATCAGCAAACCCAAAATATACGGGGCGTATCTGTTGATAAAACAGTTCTTGACTATTACGCCGTCTTGTTAAGAGTTCGGTTTGAATCGGCTCTAAATGCTCAAAGGCTTGTTGATACGTCTTTTCAGCTTTTTTTAGATAAATCAGTTTTTGGGTTTGTGTTTCTACTTGAGTTTGGAAAATGTTGCCTAGTTGTGATTCCCAACGAAAGAGTTGTTCCGGCTTATCTTGGCTCAAAAAGATCGCTTGCTGTGTTAATTGTTGGGCTTCTTGATAACGGTGTTGGTGAGCATAGATTTTGCCCAGAAGTCCATTTGCTTGCGCTCTTAAAGCGTTATCTTGGTTCTGCGCTGCTAATTGGCGAGCCTCAAACACCAATTCATAAGCCAGGTTAAAATAGGTTTCATCGGCAAAATATTCATAAAAACGCCAAGCTTGTTGTCCTAATCCAAGCAATTGAAAGGCTTGGTCATAATCGGTGGGCAATTGGTGAATCAACGTTTCGAGTGTATTTAACGTTGTGATTATTTTGCCGCTCGTTTCTGCTTTGACTTTTTTGATTAACTTTTTTAACCGGCTTTTGCCAAACTCAATACTGAGAAGCAAGGAGGCTAATTTCTGATTGACTCTGAGATGCGCTTGCAATTGATTGTTCAAGGCACTAATTTGTAAAAGTTTATCGCCATCACGCTGGGCCAATTGGGCAGCTTCAGCATAGTCCTGTACCGCTTTGGCATAGAATTTATGGACGTGATCGTGTCTTTCAGCATAAATCTGGAGGATGCTCCGCACATTGCCACGATTATTGAGGATATGCGCTAAAATCAAAGGATTATTGTTTTTTCGTGCCAGTTCGATAATATCATCGCTCAGGTAAGTTTCGGCTTCTTGCGGGCGTTGTTGGGCAAGCAAAATGTCGCTGAGATGACTATGGATTAACAGTTGGGAGTCTTGGGTATCAAGCTGTTTAGCGAGAGGCAAGGCTTGATCATGCAGAATTGTGCGAGCAACTTGGTAATTCCCCAAAGCTTGATAAGCGATTGCCGAACTGATGAGGATATTAACTTGTTGTTCAGCAGTTAGGTCCGTTTGATGCTGGGCCGTTTCCCAAGATTCAATGGCTTGTTGAAATGCTCCGCGCTGGAAAGCTTGTTGAGCTTGCTGTAATAATTGTCCGTCCTCGGCAGTAATTGCCTTATGGAAAGACAAAATGAACACACAGAGAAAGAACCTTAAAAAATAGGATTGTGTTTTTATCATCATTGGTTTCCTTAAAATATAGTTTCCAAAGCTCCAAAGCTAAAGCTTTGGACTCCAAAGCATGGGGCTGGAGTCCAAAGCTTCAGCTTTGGAATTTATTTTAAAATTCAAATGGTTGTCCAAATTGGGTCAAAGCCCATAAAGCGATTAAGTAAACACTGATTAAGGATTGGAGTCCGCCTAAAGTTCGCATCCAGCCTCTTGAAACTTCTAATGAATATTGACGAGCTTGAAGTCGTTCTAACCAAGTACCAATTTCAAAGTGTCGCCAACCCACTTCAAATGCTGAGTGGATACTGAAATAAAAGGCAATTCGCAATAAACGCAAATCAGAAGAAAAGGTTTTGACTTTTTTGAATGGCAACTTATGACACATTTCTTTACGGATGGCCTTTTTTTCCATTCCTTTCTTAGATCTGCTAAAAATCCGCGTCTCCCATCTTGCTCCGATTTGCACACCACGAAATCCACTCCGTAAACCAAGCCAATAGATAAGCACAAAGACAACAATCAAGACTAAAAGTATAACGAGTGGACGTTGTGGCTCTACACCGTATTCGCAGGTCCAATCAAAAAGCACTTGGCTAAGGAAACTTCCTATCGCATACCAACCCCCTTTATTCCAATTAGCCTCTTGCTCTTTGATTTTAATCGCATAAGTCAGTTTACGTTCCATAGAACGCACCCCAATTTTTTTATACGCGGCCCGAAATTCCTTAAGACCTGGGGCACCAACATCATCATCATAATAAATACTGTCGATAAAATTGGTTGAGGCAAAACTTGCCAAATCCGGCAAACCCGTTCTAGGAAAAAAAATGGTATCTTTTAAATTTGTCTTCCAAAAGAAAGTTTTTTCTACAGAGGTAAAAACAAGCCTGGCACCTTGCAAATCTGCTTCTCTTAAATTTGCTCTCAATAAATTGGCTTCAGTTAAATTAGCCTTTTTCAAACTGGCATTTTTCAAATTGACTTGAGATAAATTGGCTTCGATTAAAGAGGCCAAATCTAAATTAGCTTCAGTTAAATTTGCTTTGCTCAAATTAGCCATATTCAATATGGCGTGATTCAAATTAGCTTGTTCTAATTTCGCTTGCGTTAAATTAGCAGAACTTAAATTAGTTTGACTCAGATTAACTTCTTCTAATTTCGCTTGCGTTAAATTAGCAGAACTTAAATTAGCTTGACTCAGATTAACTTCTTCTAATTTCGCTTGCGTTAAATTAACAGAACTTAAATCAGCTTGATTTAGATTAACTACTACACCATCATGATTAGCAATCAGAATAGCTCTGGATAAATTCGCTTCACTCAGATTAGCACTGTTTAAATTGGTCCCATACAAATAAGCTTGAGATAAATTTGCATTCCACAAATCAGCCTTTTGCAAAATAGCATTATCCAGTGAGGCTCGGTGTAAGTTAGTTTTTATGAGTACTGCTTTAGTTAAGTTAGCCTCGCTCAAATCAGCCCTGGATAAATTCATGCCAGAAAGATCGAATCTTTGTAATTGGGCACCACAAAGATTAGCCCATCGCTCATCATCGAAATCGGCTGATTCACCGCGTTGTTCCCGTTTTTTAGTTTCTTGTAACCAAAGTAAATGCTGAGCAACAATTTTTTCTAAGTGTTCCTCACTTATAGTGAGTTCACGATAAGGACCTTCACAATGTTCGGCTCTTAGCGTCATTGGAGACAAAAAACACAGCAAAAATGTAAAATATTTCCAAAAAAACATTTGATTCACTCTTTGAGTTTATACCAATTTAATGCAATCCTTTATTAAGCTTATATTTTAATAACTGATGTTACGCACTGTACTTCAAAAGTGAATACCAGAGTAGTGCAAAATGAAATTTTGCTGATTGTAACAGATTTTGGGGATACCCCCCTAAAATTATTTGAAGTACAGTGCGTAACATCAGTTAATAAAATAATAAAACCAATCTCTTAGACTTAATCGGTATTCGGTATACTGTTTATCTCGTATTCAGCATACCATAACTATAAAGTTATGGAAATAGGGCATTAATTGAGAAGAACCATACCCATTTGAGTTTCTGGATAGACATGAGTTAGCTTTTCAAAACAATGAGGCTGGCATAATTTCCCTACTGTTATCTTCAATTAATTGTAGTCGTTTTCACCCCCGTCGAATCGATCAAATAACGACAGCTAAAACTCACAGGCGGTAAAAGAGGCAAACCTTGGGCTACCTTTTGAGTTGAGGTTGATAGAGTGGGTAACGACATTAACGGGCTGGGCTGTAAATCCCCTGTTGGCGTGTTCCAAGGTCTAATATAGTGTTTAACTGCAAAACTACCTTGGCTTCTCAATTGGGCGCGGGTACATTGTCTGGAGAGTTGAACTTTAACATCGAACGTGGTAGGCAAAACCACAACCGCATCGCCAATATTGATATCCGGTGAATTGACCTGAATTACGCCATCAATGCCCTTTTCTGACGAAGCACTAATGGGACTGGCTGATTCATCGTCAAAGCGATAAATACCCGTGGTGGTAATGTTCATATTGCCACCGTTACCTTCAAAAGCTTTGGCAATGATTTTACCATTTTCGAGAATAATGAACTGTGGATTGAGAACCATATCACCACCTTTACCCGCACCTTCTCGGACACTACTTGTTATATTGCTGTTAGTCAGACGGAGTAAATTGTCTGTCTTGATATTTATTTGTCCACCACCAGCACTAAACGCTTCTGTAGTGATAATACTGTTATTGGATAAATAAATACTCTCACTGGCTGAAATAGCAATAGTACCCGCATTGCCCGTATTTATGTTGTCGGAAGTAATTGACGCATTCTTATTCAGTTGGAGTTGATCAACCTCAATCTGAATATTGCCGGCATTTCCACCACTGGTACTGGCCGTTGTGATTGTCCCTTCGTTCATGGTCAGCTTGTGTGCGTGAAGGACAATGTGACCACCGGCCCCAGCCTGCTCACTTTGACCGTTTGAACGTGCATGAATACCGCTGATGGACTGACCAAAAGTGCCTAAATTGTCTAATTGACTTTGCTGTGGGGGTTGTAATGAAATTTGGCTCGTATCTCCATTAATGGTTACAGTTCCAGCGACATGAAGTTTAATCGAACCACCTTGTGCTTGGCCATTCGTACTGCTTTTAATGACCGCACCATCTTCAAATACTACAGAATTAGCCGTTAATTCAATATTTCCTTGCCCTCTATGGGCATAAATCCCACTCCCAAAACCACTTTCATTGGAACCATAAGGGTTTACCCCCGACAATTTGACTGCCCCAGCTATATCAATAGTAATGTTCCCAGTTTTCCCACTCTGCTCTTCGTGATCTAGGGAAAGCCCAATATTTCCCCCTTCCGTAAGAATAAGCTTACTGGCCTTTATGCGGATATTATCGCTTGGATTTGATACGCTAAAGTCCTCTTGAGTCACCACACTATCTGGTATTCCATCAACATTTACCAAGCTGTCCAATTTCGATTTTGAAGAGGACTGAATTTGACTCGCTCGTCCTAGACTTACCGCGAGTTCCTGTCCGGGTCCGGCAATTGTAATCTTCCCAGTTGCTCGGATATTAATATCGCCAGCCTGACTAGCTTGAAAAGTGTCTGTAGTAATATAACTAGAGTTTTCTAACGAAAGGTCATTTGTTTCAATGAAAATCTGCCCAACTTGACCCGTGTTAAAGGCATTACTATAAATACTGCCACTATTTAGCGAAATCGTATCGCGATTTTGAATCGAAATCGAACCGGCATTTCCGCTTCCATCACTGACATTAGCAATAGAACTGGAGCCATTAAGGCTAATCTCGTTGGCGTGAATGGAAATGGGACCCGCATTGCCGGTAGCATTAGTCTTACTCTGAATGATACTTCCTCCCAAGGAAATCTTATCAGCAGTCAGCAAAATAGGCCCACCATTTCCCCGTCCATACGTGTCGCTACTTATCCAACTACCGTTATTAAGGATCAGATCATGCACTACAATTGAAACGGGCTGGCCATTTTGGTTGGTCGAGTCGGCTTCAATGGCACTACCATTGTCCATCCACAATTGTCCCGTCCGAATAAAAATCGAGCCACTCTCTTCGCCACTGGTTCTGAGTTGTGAATTAACGAGGTATATCTGAGCCAGTTGGCTAAATGAGGATATGTCCACAAAATCTCCCCCTAACTTGACTTCACCTTGGGAAGCAACGCCGACTAAGTTAATTCGCCCAGCCGGTGCCGACAAACTGGGTAGTGGTGGCTGAAATTGCTGGACGGTGTCTAATTGAATTTTCAGTGTCCCTCCAATTAAGGAAAGGGTTTTACCTTCTGGTATCGCGAGTCCGGGTTGAGTGATTGCATTGGGCCCTTTAACCAAAATAGGAGCCACATTACTATCCAAAAAACCAAACGCTTCAACAGGGGCAACGGTCAATAAATTTTCAGAAGGATTACGCGCATCAAAGCGTCCGCCTTCTCCCAAACGCAAGTAGTGAGCTGTACTGGCATGGAAACTCCCTTGTACATCCAATTGGGCATTCGGTCCAAACATAATGCCATACGGATTTAAAAAATACATATCGGCATTGGGAATTGTCGATTGGATTAATCCGTCAATATTGGAAGGATTACCACCTGTGACGCGACTAATTACATTTTGCACATTGTCTGGCCCAGAAAAAGTGGCTCTTTCAAAGCGTTGCAAGTTAAAGTCTTTGAAACTGTGAAATAAATTACTACCGTGTTGTTGGCCCAAGTTTGGCGTAATTTGGAAATGAGGGCCTGGTAAATTCAATTGAGGACCCAATGTGCCATCGGTGGTGATTTGGGCTTGTGTTGGTAAACCTATAATTAGCAATAAAAAAAAGAATTGTGGTTTCATTAGATTTTTTAAAAAATTTCCTACAAGGATTGTATAGTTTTTCAGGTAAATAACTTCACAAAACCTGCCAGGTTTCCAAAACCTGGCAGGTTTGATCGAGAAATTATTTATCTGAACGTCTATATAAAGGATTAAAGTCAAAATCAAAGTCATTAATGATAATGAAAAATGCGCTTTATTTTGGCAAATATTATCAATTATAATAATCATATAAGTAATTTGACAATGTCACATGACATCCAAAATAAATTTTGGACAAACCACTAAAATTTTTTTTGAAAAAACGATTTTCGTGTTTTTGATTGAAATGTGACGTTGTTGAAGTAAGGAACGTGCATAAAATAACTTCGACAACTAAACCTGACAGGTTTTAAAAACCTGTCAGGTTTGCTCCAACTTAATGGGTAAATTATTTCATGCACATTCCTAAACAAAAAGTATTTTAACTTTCCTAAAAAAATCGTATTTTTTATTTCGTCAACATGTTAAAATATTTTAACGTACCTACATACTTTATATCTACATATACTTATCATCACAATTTGCACTTTTGTCATTTTGGTTTCTCCTAAAATCGGAACCGAAATGACAGAAAAGCTATGTTTATGGCAGAGTTTAGTGTAACATTTTGAGTTTAATAATTTCAGGTAGGAGAAAAACTTAATGAATACTTTTAGTCTCACAAAAGGACTGGTTTTAGGTGTTGTTATTTCTTTCGGTGTGCCAGAAGTACAAGCGGAGAAAATTGTATTTGATGAGAAAGTGAGCCCATCCACCGAATCTACCGAAAGTCAGGTTTCACCAAAACCTCAGATTAAGAAGAAAAGACGGCGTGTTCCTAAAAGATTGCGGGGTACTTGTGATCCATTATCGGCTGTGGATAAAAGCCAATTTATTTTCCGGGCACTCGTGCCGGAACAAACCGGCTTAACCAGTCGTTCCCAACCCAAACTGTATTGGTACATTTCGGAGCCAGTGGATACAGATTTTCTGTTGACGGTAAAACCGGTAGCTAATGCAAAAAAACGTCGGCGAGTAAGGGCTTTAGTTGATGATATGGAGTTGTCTTTTGCGGTGGATAAAGGCATTCATGCGTTGTCACTGGCTGAGTACGGCGTTAAATTGCGGGAAGGCGTGGAATATGAGTGGACTTTATCGCTCGTGTGTGACGTTTACAATCTGTCTTTAAATCGGACGGTGGGTGGTGGAATTAAATATATATCGCCCGCACCAACGTTGGCTAACCGTATTCAGCAAACTTCCCAATCGAAGTTACCGTATCTGTATGCCAAAAATAATCTTTGGTATGATGCGGTTGACTTATTGGCAACGCAAAACTTAAATCGCGTGATGGCTGATTTATTGAAACAAGTCAATTTAGATGAAGTGGCGCGTGGGCTTTAGATAGATAACGACAAAGATTTAAAATTTAAAGCAACTACCGAAATTGTATTTAAGAAAGGCTTAAAGTCAAAAGCAATCTACGTAGTGAGCGTAAGGTAGTGCGCCAAGTGAATCCCAGAGTTTATATCTGCCAGATTTTTAAAATCTGGCAGGAGCTAGTAACCCTATTTTTTCCAATCATTTAAAAAAACTAAAATTTGACCGCATTTTAGTATAAGACCAATAAAAATCAATGAGCGACTCTCCCTATCCAGGTTTACGTTCTTTTCAACGCCATGAAACGGATATATTTTTTGGTCGTGAAGAACACACAGATCAACTCATAGAAAAATTAGGCCATACCCATTTTATCGCTGTTGTTGGTTCTTCAGGATGCGGTAAATCTTCGTTAGTACGCACCGGTTTATTAGCCGGTTTAGAAACAGGTTTTCTTGTAAATGCTGGCGTACATTGGCGAGTGGCAGAATTTTGTCCAGGTAATCATCCTTTTCTTCGATTAGCAGAATCATTATTAGCTGCTCAGGCATTAGGGAAAACTTATACTGTTCCTTTCTTAGATGATAAGGAGAGTTTAGCCTTTTTGCAAGCCAGTTTACATCGTGGTTCATCAAGTTTGCATGAAATTTTACAAGAAACACCACTCCCTGAACACACTAACCTTTTACTGTTAGTCGATCAATTTGAAGAAATCTTTCACTACTACCAACAAGGTGATGCTGATAAAGCAGCCGCTTTTGTAGCATTATTACTAGCCAGTTGCCAACATCCTTCCGTTTATATCGTTATCACGATGCGTTCTGATTTTATCGGTGACAGCGCGTTGTTTGATGATTTGCCGACAGCTATTGATCAAGGACTCTTTCTGACTCCCCGTCTTACTCATGCCCAATTACGTGATGCAATTGAAGAACCTAGCAATGTATTTGGAGGTGAAGTCGAACCTGCTTTAGTTAATAAATTACTCAATGAAATGGGTAATGATCCCGAAAGATTGCCATTATTACAACATGCTTTAATGCGAATGTGGAATATTGCCAAAGTGGAACATCCACAAAAAGTGATTCTGACTCTCCAGCATTATGAAAAAATAGGGAGCTTAGCAGAAGCTTTATCAAAACACGCAGACGAGGCTTATGCAGAACTTGATTCTACACAACAAAGGATTGCTGAAATACTCTTTTGTAGTCTCATAGAACAGGGAAATGAATATCATCATGACATACGTTGCCCAGTTAAATTAGAAGAAATTGCGAGCCAAGCGAATGTATCCTGGCAACAAATCGCCGCTGTAGTAGAAGTATTTAGACAGGCTGAACGTTGTTTTTTAACACCCGTACTTAACCAAAATTTAAATCCTAACAGTGTGTTAGATATCAGCCATGAAAACTTGATTTATCATTGGCAACGCTTAAAAGAGTGGATTCAAAAAGAAGCAGAATCTGCAAAACTTTACCACCGTTTAGAAAAGACTGCTTGTCACTGGTATAACCAACAATCCGAATTATGGTCTGGCATTGAACTTGAAATAACCTTGGCATGGCAAGCTCGTACTCATCCCACTGCGATTTGGGCAAAACGCTATGGTATTGATGGCGGTAAATATTTTGATCGGGCCCTTCTTTTTTTAGAAGCCAGTGCGGCAAAACAACGAAAGGAACAAGCCAAAAAACAGAAAAAAGCAAAAGAAGTCCGACAACTTGAATTAAAAAAAGCACGAAAACAAACAGCTTTTTTATGGCTTACTGTGGGATTAATTGTGGCAGTAGGACTGAGTTTCTGGGTTTTTTGGGAACACAACCAAGCTATTTTAGCCAAACAACAAACTGATTTGGTTAAACAACAAACTAATTTATCCAAACAACAAATTAAACAAGTTAAAAAAGAGTACACATTAAGTCTCTTTGAATCGCAACTTACCCATGCGACTTTATTGGCACGGGATGAAGATTACGCTAAAGCTAAAAAAATCTTAAAACAAACCTATCATTTAGATACAGAGATGTCTGCTTCCCATCGTCATAGCCGTAACTTACTTGCATGGTTTAGCGAACTCATGGGCGATGGTCATCTTCAAGTCTATAAAGAAGCGGGTACACAACTTTTTGTAGTTGCCCACAGTCCAAATCATCAAGTATTAGCAACAGCTGGTGAAAGTGGTTATTTAGTATTATTTGATACCAACACGGGTCAATTACTCAAAAAATTGCAAGGCCATCAAAAAAATATCCAAGCGATTGTCTTTCATCCTAAAGAACAATGGTTAGCCAGTGCTGGTGATGATAAGCGCATTATTTTTTGGTCACTGACAGGCGATCTTATTAAGGAATGGATCGCGCCTGCCGAAGTTAAAGCACTTGCGATCAACCCAGACGGTACTCAATTAGCCAGTGGTGGTACAGATAAAAATGTGACCTTGTGGGAGATTGAAACAGGTAAACCAATTATAGTTTTCAAGGGGCATAAAAAATTTATCTCTACCAATGGGCTGACTTTCAATTCAACCGGCGAACTTTTAGCAAGTGCTTCACACGATAACACCGCTCGTTTATGGGAGGTTGCCAGTGGTAACGTTTCTCAGGTTTTAAAAGGGCATATCGACAAAGTGTCAGGTATTGCCTTTAGTCCAGATAATCAACAAGTGGCTACTTGTAGTGTGGATGAAGATATCCGTTTATGGGATGTAGTAACTGGTAAAACTTTACGAGTGTTACGTGGGCATAAAAATGCAGTCTGGGGTTTGCGCTTTTTTGTAATTGATGGCAGACATTATTTAGTTTCTGTTAGCCAAGATAGAACCGTGCGAATATGGGATACTGCCAGCGGTATCACGCTCCGCGTTTTACAAGGACACACCGCAGGAATCACTGATATCACTCTATCAGATAAATATCTATTTACGGCCAGCAACGATAGGACAGTCATGCGTTGGCGAATAACTTTGCCTTATCAATTTATGGTAGATTTACCTTCCGAACCCGCTTCAACGGCAATTGCACCTGATGGTAAACATGTTGCTGTAGGGTTTGCTGATGGCGCATTACGTTGGTATTCCTTACCCGAACACCGTTTATTGTGGGAAGAACCTCAAGCACATACCGATGATATACAACGGTTGGTTTTTAGTCCAAAGGATCACTTATTAGCTTCTGCCAGTTTTGATACAACAGCGAAATTGTGGCAAATTAAAACAGAAAAAATCAAAGGAAAAGTCAAAGAAACTCTTGTTAATAAACAAGTATTGACCGGTCATCATCAAGCAGTTAATGCCATTATCTTTTCTCCCGATGCGCGTATGCTTGCCACTGCAAGTTATGATGGTAGAGTTGGTTTATTTAAGGTGGGTACTGACCAAAAAAGTTTCCAGCAAATACATAAAGGGCGTGTTTATTCTGTTGATTTTGATAAAAGTGGTCAACGGTTATTAACCAGTGGAAAAGAAAATTATAGTAAAGAAGGTTATACGCACCTATGGGAGATAAACCTTGAACAAAGCCAACAAGAACCACTCACGCTATTAAAAGAATTTCATCGAATATCAGATAAACTATTCTGGAGTCAGTTAAGTCCAGACAATCAATGGGTTGTTAGCGTTGGACGAGATTGGTTAGTCCACATTTCCACAACGGACTTACAACAACAATATCATCTCGTTGGGCATGAAAACTCCATATTGCGTGCAATTTTTAGTCCGGATAGTACTCAAATTGCGACTGTCAGTGGTGATGCTACCCTACGTTTTTGGAATTTCAAAAATAAGGAAGAATTATTGACTTTGCGCTTACCTAGCTATGCTGAAGAAAGCCCACCGCTTTGGGACTTTGATTTTCGCTGTACCCCAACAGGTTGTTGGATAGCTGTGCCGCTGACTCGTGGCAAATTGGTGTTGTATCAATTAGGAAAAATTTACGATTAACTTGATGTTCAAGTTTTTTTATCAAGGATTGGTAACCCGATAGATTTGTAGAGACGCGATGCTCGCGTCTTCAAGCATCTTCAAGCGTTTCCAATAATCATGGAATTTTCAATTATAAATGACATGTAAACCTTATCAGTGGCTTCCTTCGACAAAAATTCTTGCAGTAAATTGTCCGGTTATGTACCTTAAACCTAGAAGGAGTGCAAAATAAATTTTGCTGATTGTAACAGATTTTGGGGACACCCCCCTAACCCCCCGTACACGGGTGGAACCAAACATCATTCGACACTTTGCTTTAATTTTTCGGTAGTCCTGCACATAGTAGTGGTCAATTTATTAAAATGTTGATTTTATTACAATTTAAAATAATCACCACTACATATTGCAGGACTACCCCTTTTTCTATTTTGGGACTTCCCCCTGTGTACCTAACCTTTACCCACAAGTAGGTAAACTTATTGAAATCAATAGATTTTTGTTATAGGGAGATATCACTCTAAAAGGAAACTGGCAAAAATTTGTCCTCTCGTAATGCTTGGATTTCATGGGTGTTACGATGTTATATAACCTCACTATTTATACGATTAAATAATTTTAGGGTACTTGTGGGTAAAGATTAGTCAATTTAAGGAGGGGATTTTAGGGGAGGTTGTACTTTATCCAATCGGGAAACGCTATATAACGGATTTTAGCTAGGTTGGAGTGAGCTTGCGAACTCCAACATTAAAAGACTAGAAGACAACCACGAAATGTTGGACTTCCTCTCGTCAGTCCAACCTACGTGCTTAAGTGAATGGTAAGTTATTATAACTCAAAATCATTGATATCATTCAATAGGGAGCTAAAAAAGAAGGGAGGAAACTTAACGATGTGATGGACAAAAAAAGATGGGTTTCGCTATCGCTCTACCCACCCTACGCTCGCTACCCGGCTTTAACGGTAGCCAAACTCATACCATCCATCAAAATCTTTGTAATTACCACGCTTAACATAGATATACTGGAATCCATCAGAGTTTCTAATGGCTATTTTGTTTCCTGTATTGAAGTTTTGACATGTAAGACTTCCATAGCAAGCATAAGACTGACCATTTTTATTACCAAAGAACCAAGTGTACATGTTATAAAGATACTCAATTTCTATTACAGGTATCTTATATGTACATCCGCCACCAGTATCTGGTTGCCAACCACTCTCTCCATAAGTACCATTTTTATTAGCAATAACATTAAAATGAAGATTACTTGTTATGCCTGTAAAATTGTAAGAGTACACGGCGGGAGTGGTGTATGAGGCAGATCCTTTAGATGCAGCCAAGCCAGAAGCACCTAAACCTTTTGCTTTAGCCTCAGCTTTTAATTGTGCCTCAACAGAAACTTCAATTTTGGATTCAGGCATGAAATTCATTGAATGAACATTACCATTCCCAATACAACTCCCCCACTTTGTGCCTGCAAAATAGACTGTTGGACTACTACCATCTGTTATGGTATATACAGTTCTGCTACTATTATCATAGTAAGTAGCAATTTTCGGGGTTGCTAGCACCTCCGCACACAAAAAGGGCATCAATAGAATCGATACCATGATTTTTTTCATATTACTTCTCCAATAGAGCATCTATTCACAGAACTAGCTAAATTTCAATAACACTAAAAATAGCAAGTATTTATAATTTAGCCCACTTTTTTAGTGTTGTACATTTTACAAAAAGATATTAAACTAACAAAACAACTCAGAGTTATTAATTGCCTAACTCAGAGTATCTAACTATTGGAATGACCTAAAAATAGTAGGTATTATCAAACCACTTTTTTTAGTGTTGTACATTCTACAAAACGATTTTAAACTAGCCAAGCAACCAGGAGTTATTAATTGCCTAACTCAGAGTATCTATTTATGGAATTACCTCAAAAACTTAAACTGATTCGCTCAGTTAAAAATTGGACGCAAGAAGAAGTGGCGGAAAAATTGGGCATATCCATCCATGCTTATGCGAAAATAGAGCGCGGGGAGACAGATGTGAATTTTTCTAGGCTTCAACAAATTGCGGAAGTCATGGAAATAGGATTGTCGCAGTTATTTGGTTTGGATGAAAAGAATGTCTTTAATTTAGCAGGTAATTACAACACACAAGGAGACAATTGGTATGTTAATTCTCCCTCAAATGAACAGATAGAATGTAAACATGAATTAGAAAAAGCAAATTTAAGGATTGAAGAACGAGAGAAGGAAATTGATTATTTAAAACAACAGGTGAGTGACTTAAGAAAGATAATTGACTTACTTAAAAAAGAAGAATAACTCAAATTAAAATCATTAAAAGGTGAACATAACATGTATTTTGAACTCAAAAATATCGGTGCCATTAAAGAAGCCAAAATTGAACTTGGTAAGTTGACTGTCATTTGCGGGAAAAATAATACGGGAAAAACTTATCTTACTTATTCTCTATTTGGATTTTTATCCACACTTTTTGAACACGCTGACGATTTTAATTCACTGGACACTTTTGTTGAATTTTACCTTGAAAGATTAAATGAAATTTTTAGTGCCAATGCCGATGAGTTTGCCGGGGCTGAATTTAATTTGGTTATGATTGGTTCTAATCAATCGGAGTTCCAATTGAATGAAGATTTGATAAATCAATTTCCCCGCCCATTTATTTTGCCGGCTGAAAGAACGGGCATACTTTTATTTCAAAAAGAATTAGATAAAAACAAAACGGCGTTGATAAAAGCCTTAACCAAAACTCGTCATCTTGCATTATTAGAAGACAATCTTGCTCGTTTTGCACTGCCTATCGAAAAAGACATTGATTTTGCAAGAAACTGTGAAAATGTGATTAAATCGAATAGTTTTTTAAAACAAGAAAAGCCTGAACTGACGACTTATATAGAAGAGATGTTGGGCGTACAGTATGAAATCATAGATGGGCAGAAAATAGTCAGAGATAAATTCACCCATCGAGCAATGCCCTACTATATGTCTTCAAGTTCGGTACGCGCCTTGTTTGATTTACATTTATGGCTCAAACATCAAGCCAAAAAGGGAGATATTTTATTTATAGACGAACCTGAACTCAACTTACATCCTGAAAATCAAATTAAAATGACGCGGTTATTTGTCAAATTGATTAATAGTGGCATTAATCTGTTTATCACGACACACAGTTCTTCTATCATTAAGGAATTCAATAATTTGGTCATGCTTGCCAATGATTTTCCGGAAAAAGAAGCGATGATGAATGGGTTTGGTTATACAAAGGATGACATTCTCCATGAAAAAGATTTGAAAGCCTATATTGCTCATAGGGATGGCACTGTTTCATCGGTTGATATTGATGAATATGGCATGATCCAAAGTGGCTTTGATGAATTCATTGTTCAGTTCAATGAAACCTCAAATAAACTCATTTCCGCCATCGACAATTTATTGGACTTGTCAAATGAAGTTACAAAATCTTATTAATCCTGAACTTGAATTAAAAGTCAAAAATAATGCTGTCACGTTTCAAGAGGCGCAAACAGAAAAAGGTGCTTTACGAGAAATTTTGGTGCAAGGTTTACCTGATAATGTGTTTGTGTTTAGTACCGATAAGAATATAAAAGTCAGCACAGCTAAATGGGAAAAAAGGCGAAATCAATTATTCAATAACGAAAATGATAAAATCAACAAAAATTGTGATGGTGTCATTGTTCATTATGACGACAGTTATTTGGATATTGTCCTTTGTGAATTAAAATCTATCCGTTTTGAAGCAATTCAATATGAAACTCAACTCGTTAATACTAAACTATTTATTGATTCTTTAGTTGCTTTATTTAATCAATTTTATAAAGAGGAAAAATTGCTTGAAATCCGAAACATAAGGTATGTGTTGTTTTATGTCAGTAAACAACGTCCACTTAAAATAGATGAAGGATGAGAAATCAAGTTGAAATCATAAGACAACCTGTACCAAAAATAGAAACCATGCATCATTATCCAGAAAAAATTATCAAATATCCTTGTTTTAAAGCACTTTATAATTATGTTGAGTGGAAAGATTTAATTATTTGATTCGCTCACTTGGTTTCCAAAAAATTATTTTCTGGTATAATTCAATAGCCACACATAAACTAACAACGAGAAACATGAAACAACTACTCATCCTACTATTTTTCTTACCACTCACAGGCATTTGTGCCGAAGAAATACCGACTGAACGCCAAAATGAACTACTTCACTTACTTCGACATGATTGTGGTTCTTGTCATGGCATGACACTTAAAGGGGGATTAGGTCCTTCTTTATTACCTCAAGCACTGGCAGCTAAGCCAAAATCATTTTTACTTGACGCGATTCTTAAAGGTCATCCAGGCACAGCCATGCCACCATGGCAGCATTCAATCACGAAAGAGGAAGCGGCTTGGCTCGTAGAAAAATTACTTGAAGGAGTCAACCCAATAGAAACGGTGAACCCAGCAAAAACGCCTCCTGCTAATGGAGCATCCCTTTTTTTTGGCAATGCTCTCTTTGCTAAGGTTTCGCCCTCTTTTTCTGAAACTAAACTTAAGCCACTAGAAAGAAACTTGTTTGCAAGCAAATCGTTAAGTGACAGTCTTAATAAATCCGTTTTTTCAAGCAATGCACTGTTAGCGAAAGTTTTAAAACCTTATTCCGATGAATTACGCGGTACAGGTGACTTAGGTGTTGTTGTAGAACGTGCCAAAGGTAGCATCTTAGTCGTTGAAACAACGACTCATACGCAATTAGCAAAAATACAAGGTTTAGGTGATTTATCTCATGCCTCAATTGTTTATTCTCGCGATCAGCATTATGCTTATGTATTTGGAAGAGATGGTGGTTTAACTAAATTGGATATTTTGCGCGGTAAAATTGTCAAGCGCATTATACAGGCGGGCAACAGCATTGGGGGAGCAATTTCTCAAAATGGCCGTTTAGTGGCAGTTTCCAATTATACCCCTGGTGGCGTTAAAGTATTTGATGCAACTACTTTAGAATTAGTTGCAGACATTCCCGCCGAATTTGGTAACAACCAACGCTCTAAAGTTGTGGGATTAGTAGATGCCCCAGGACAATATTTTGTCTTCAGTCTTTTTGACGCTGGCGAAATTTGGATTGCTGATATGCACACACCCCGCGCCCCTAAAATTCGTAAATTCAAAAATATAGGTCGTCAACCTTACGATGCTTTGATTTCTCCCGATGGTCGTTATTACATCGCCGGCTTATTTGGTGAAGACGGTTTAGCTTTGTTGGATTTATGGCATTTAGAAGAGGGAGTACAGCGCATTCTTTCAGATTATGGAAAGGGAGGAGAAAAAAGGCCCGTTTACAAAATGCCTCATTTGGAAGGCTGGGCAATGGCAGGTAATTATGCATTTATTCCTGCTATTGGACAACATGCGGTGCTAGTTGTTGATAAACAGTCTTGGCAACAAGTCAAACGTATTCCAGTACATGGACAACCTGTTTTTGTCATGGCGCGTCCCGATAGTCGTCAAATATGGGTCAATTTTGCCTTTCCCAATAATGACACAATACAGGTTATTGACGTGCCAACAATGGGCATCGTAAAAACACTTAAACCCGGCAAAGCAACGTTACACTTAGAATTTACCCCGCGTGGTGAAGAAGTATGGATTTCTGTTCGTGATGAAGATAAACTTATCGTTTATAACACCGAAACTTTCGCCGAAGTTGCCACACTTCCCACAGATAAACCGAGCGGTATATTTTTTACGGTTCGCGCCCATAAAATTGGGCTTTAGGAACATGTACAAAATAACTTCGACAACTAAACCTGACAGGTTTTAGAAACCTGTCAGGTTTGCCCATTCATGCACATTTCTTAGTGACTTTTTATTCCCAACCTCTAGTTTACTGTCATTGACTGAAGGAATATTAGCTGGAGTCCAAAGCTTCAGCTTTGGGATTAGCTGGAGTCCAAAGCTTCAGCTTTGGGAGTGGTATGGAAATTTTAGATTGAATACCATTCGTCTAAAATAAATTATAAAACGCTGCTTTTCCTGGATAAGTGACATTATCTCCCAATTCTTCTTCTATACGAATCAATTGGTTATATTTTGCAATACGATCAGAACGTGATAGTGAACCTGTTTTAATTTGACCTGATGAAGTAGCTACAGCAAGATCAGCAATGGTGCTGTCTTCGGTTTCACCAGAGCGATGAGAAATAACAGTCGTGTAACTAGCGCGTTTTGCCATTTCAATTGCTGCCAATGTTTCGGTGACAGTACCAATTTGATTGAGCTTAATCAAAATTGAGTTAGCAACACCTTTAGCAATCCCTTCTTTCAAAATTTTGGTATTGGTGACAAATAAATCATCGCCAACCAATTGTACTTTTCTACTGAGTTTTTCAGTGAGTATTGCCCAACCACCCCAATCATTTTCTGCCATGCCGTCTTCTATGGAGATGATCGGGTATTTATTCACCCAATCAACGAGGTAATCAACGAATTGGGCTGAATTAAATTTTTTACCTTCCGAGGCAATATCATAAATACCCTCTTTGTAAAATTCTGAACTAGCGAGATCTAAACCCAACCAAAAATCTTTTTCTATTTTAAAGCCTGCTGTTTCAATAGCTTGCAAAATAATTTCTATGGCGGCTTCATTAGAGGGTAAATTGGGTGCAAACCCGCCTTCATCACCAACGGTAGTATTCATACCTTGGCTTTTCAAAAGACTTTTTAACGCATGAAACACTTCCACACCATAACGTACTGCTTCAGTCAATGATGATGCACCTGTGGGCAAAATCATAAATTCTTGTAAGTCAACGTTATTGTCAGCATGAACTCCCCCATTGATAATATTCATCATAGGCACAGGCATTTGCATTTGCCCAGCACCACCGAGATAACGATACAGTGGTAATTCTAGTTCATTAGCTGCCGCCTTCGCTGTAGCCATTGATACTGCCAAAATGGCATTTGCGCCCAAACGACCTTTATTAGGAGTGCCATCTAATGTCATCATCTTATGATCAACTTCAGTTTGTGCAGTAACTTCCATGCCAAATAAAACTTCATTGATTTCTATATTGATATGCTCAACGGCTTTACGTACTCCCTTACCAAGATAACGTTTTTTAACACCATCGCGTAATTCTAAAGCTTCTCTTGAGCCAGTAGATGCACCAGATGGCACAGCAGCACGGCCCTTTGCGCCGAATTCAGAAGTGACTTCAGCTTCGACAGTGGGATTACCACGAGAATCAAGAATTTCACGTGCATGTATTTTGACGATTTTAGACATATTTAGTTCCTATAGCTTAGCCATGAGGTTGAGCTTCTTAAAAATTGTTTTCTAAAAATCCGCGTGTTTTAACAGTATTATCAATCATTTTAAGTGTTTCTAATAATACGCTCATTTCATCTAATGGCCATGAATTAGGCCCATCACTTAATGCTTGATTTGGGTGTGGATGCGTTTCCATAAACAGCCCAGCCACCCCAACTGCAAGTGCTGCCCGCGCTAGAATGGGGACAAATTCACGTTGTCCTCCTGAAGTATGGCCTTGTCCTCCTGGCAATTGTACCGAATGAGTTGCATCAAAAACAACAGGACAACGGGTGTTACGCATGATTGCCAACGCCCGCATATCAGAAATAAGATTGTTGTATCCAAAAGAGACACCGCGTTCACATACCATAATATTATTATTGCCCACGGCTTTCGCTTTTTCTACCACGTTGGCCATATCACCCGGGGCAAGAAATTGGCCTTTTTTGATATTGACTGGTAAACCTTGACGGGCAACATTTTGAATAAAATTGGTTTGGCGACACAAAAAAGCGGGCGTTTGTAACACATCAACAACGCTGGCAATTTCTTGTAACGGGCTATCTTCATGCACATCCGTTAAAATAGGTACCCCTATCTGTTGGCGTACTTTTTCCAGAATGGATAATCCTTGTTCCAAGCCCAAGCCACGGAAACTCAAATGTGAAGAACGATTGGCTTTATCGAAAGACGATTTGTAAATAAACGGGATATCCAATTTGTCGGTAATAGCTTTTAGTTGAGCTGCGGTATCCAGTGCTAATTGCTCAGATTCAATCACACAAGGACCTGCAATAAGAAAAAAAGGTTTATCTAAACCGATTTTAAAATGACAAAGTTTCATTTTTCTAGTTTCAAAATCACAGAATTTCGTTTTAAGAATTTCAAATTGTGTCGTTAGGGAGTTGTGGGAAAATAAAATACCAAAAAGTCGTAATTATAATACGATTAGCCCAGGTTTCTACTTATAAATAATTGATTAATTAATTTCATTATTCACGGCTAACAAGCAACTTATTGTAAAACCGACTTCGCTATAAATGTTAAACAATTTATATATTCTATGCTATATTAACGCGATGCTCAACTTTTTAACTATTTGATTTTTTGAAATTATACGAAAATCTCTACGCTTGGTGGGACTTATAATCCTGTTTATTTCCTTATGAATAATAATGGAAATCTAAGAATGTCTATAACCCATTGATTTATTGTAGTCAGATTCAAGGCGATATCGTTATTTTGATAGCATGATTTATTATAATTCAATGACTTAAAAAGTTGAGCATCGCGTATATTAAAATATTATTATATTGTTTTTTCATTTTTCATTTTGCTTTTATGCCAGTTTTTCTACTTATTTTTTGATGTTACGCAGTATTGATTCTTGGGCGAACACGCTGGTAAACCCCTACACCCAATATCATAGATCATCGTTATACACTAGGAATGTGCATAAAATAATTTACCCATTAAGTTGAGTCAAACCTGACAGGTTTTAAAAACCTGTCAGGTATTAGTTGTCGAATTTATTTCATACACGTTCCTAGTGCAGGAAAGCGGAAGTCCCTATACCATCCTAGAGAAAGGGCAACTACAAGGGATTGTCCCTACTGCATCAATTGTTCTTGTAGGGGCATACCGATATGGTTGCCCCCCTTGTAGCAGATGGTTTTGGAATTGGAGCGATCCTGCATTAGTTAAAATAAGCTGAAAGTAGGGTGGATAAGCTTCGCTTTACCTACCGTTTTGGTGATTTGGTGTATGATGCTGTCGCTTATACACTATACCATCAAATCAAATATTTAAATACTTGTATATAACGATGAGATATCACTGTAGGGGCAAACCTTTGTGTCTGCCCTTGAGTTTTCAGCGTAACATCAGCTAAAACTTTTTCCTGCTTATTATCTGATGTTACGCACTGTACTTCAAAAGTGAATACCAGAGTAGTGCAAAATGAAATTTTGCTGATTGTAACAGATTTTGGGGATACCCCCCTAACCCCCCGTACACGGGTGGAACCAAACATCATTTG
>JAUCGK010000510.1 GCA_030378085.1 Candidatus Parabeggiatoa sp. HSG14 | reverse complement strand
AAAATTATGACAAATTGTATAATTGCTGCTATTTTTTAGATAAGGTTTAACAAAAATTTCTTGCTGTAAACTTTCTGTAATGAATCCAATATTTATCATGAAAATACGTAGAGATGCATGGCCGTGCGTCTCTACGTATCACAGATTTTTTTACAGTTAGCCTAAGAAAATTTTTTTGAATTATGACACATCGTATAATTGCTACACCATTCAATGAATAGGAGTATCGTTAATAATGTTGAGTTTTAAAATAGTTTCCAATCATAAAAGATTGTTTTACAAAGATTTATTATATTCTTTATATTTTCTATTTGTATTGGGGTTATTAACTTTGTCCCAATCTGTCTTTGCTGTTATCACTGTGATTAATGGCGATGGGCAAAAAGTACCTGTGGGTGAAAAGTCTGCGGAAATTGTTTTTATCGTCACTGATGAATTGGGTAATCCCAACACAGGTGCTATGGTGGATTTCAGCCTAATCAATCCTATGGGTAATACCATAACTCAAGAGGCACTGGATGAAACGGGTACTCCAGACACAGGGGCGACAGTCAATTTCACTGTTGTTGATCTTAATACTGTGACTGATGCGCCTGTGATACTTAAGACTATTAATACTGATGATGATGGGCAAATTTTCGCTCATCTTAAGGTAAATGGTCTCATTGGTAATTACACGGTCACTGCCACGTTAGCAACAGATAGTATGCAATTTGCGAATGCAAATGTGATTATTGTTCCAGGGACGACTGTTCATTTCAGCGTGATTGAGGGTGGTAATCAACATATTTCTGTTGATAGGCCATCTGCCGATATTCGCTTTAAATTGGTTGATGTCTTTAACAATCCGATTACAAATCAAGCTGTTGAGTTTTATGTAAAAAAACCAAATAGTGAGTTCACTAATGATGGACTTGCTATTACCACTGCCACAACTGATGTCAATGGAGAAGTCACAACACACTTAGAGGCTACCGATATTGTAGGCCACTATACTCTCATGGCAAAATTGGCGACAAATGATACGGTTACGGCTGAGACAACTGTGCAAGTCCAATTATTACCTTTATCAGCAATCATGGTAATGAGCGAGAAAAGTCAAATAGTACCTGCGGGTTCTGATTCTGCGGATATTATTTTTAAAATTACTGATGAACTGGGAAATCCAAATTCAGGCACAATAGTAAATTTTAGTCTCGTTAACCCAACTGGGGAAACTATTACTGAAGATGGATTGACTATTTATACTGTTGACGCTGATGATAATGGGCAAGTTTTTACTCGTCTTGCAGGTACTGACATTCTTGGTAATTACACGATTACTGCAACATTGGCAACAGATACTAAGAGATTTGTGGGTACTAGTGTCATTGTAGTGGCGGGTCCTGCGGCTAAATTGATTGTTCTTGAAGAAGGAAATAATCAACGTATTCCTGCAAGCAAAATTTCCGATCACATTGTTTTTAAACTGACTGATGCCTTTGGCAATGGCGTGCCAAAACAAGCTGTTGATTTCAAATTAAAAAAATTGAATAATGATGAAACACTTCTCATGGGGCTTTCGCTGATATCAGCAACCACAGACATTAACGGAGAAGTTGCTACCCGCTTAGTAGAAGTGAGCGAAAGAGGCGATTATACGATTACTGCACAAGCAGAAAATGGTAACATATCTGGTACTGCTCATATAAAAGTCACAGAAGCGATACCTGATTTGCCGAGTTTAGGATTTGGTGCGGCTGTTGATGTCAATGGAAATTTTCTGGAGACTGATGCAAGTTTCAATGGCGGTATCAAAGTCAAAGGCAATGACTTTAATCAAGAAGTGGTATTAAACAGTAATGATTCTGTTTTGCTTCAGGGGATAATAAATGTAGATAGCCAACATGTTGGGCAATTTGCTGATATTCTTGTTGTTGGCAACCATCAACCCCTTGAGCCTCTTAATGCACCATTCACGCTTTACATGCTTGATAATAATAGAATTATCCAAGTTTGGGATGGTATTTTAGCCAATTTGGAGTGGTTTATGCGGGTTGAAAGTTTACCAGAGACACAAATCGTGAATATACACGAAGGTACTTTGCCCTCTGGGTTTATGCAAGTTTACTTTGGTTACCGTTTAGAAAATGGCTTGATTGTGTTTAATGATAATCACGCAATTAATGCACGAGTTAAAGAGTAGATTAGTAGTAAAGAACTGTCATAAAATAACTTTTGTCTCAAAAACCATTTAGAAACCAAATTTCTTACCATAACTCATGTTACACACAACGTTTTTTCAGTACTGGGGACAGGGCGGGTTTGCAATCCTGCTGTAGCGTTTTAAAGCTAATCCTTAGAAAATAAGGAGTAGTAATTCGATAGATTTGTAGAGACGCGATGCTCGTGTCTCTAAATGCTCGCATCGTAAATAATCATGGAACTATTTACCTCCAATGTTTGTAATGACATGTGAACCTTATTGCTAGCTTCTTTTGACCAGTCAGAGACGCGAGCATCGCGTCTCTACAACACAATCATAGAATTATTTGCAAATCATTTGAATAATGTTGGAGTTCACAAGCGAATGAAAACCTATGCGCTGAATTTGCAAGTGCATAATCAAAATAATCTAATGCAAACAATATCAAAACAAACTATAGAAATTGATGGTGCAATGGGAGAAGGGGGAGGACAAGTATTACGAACAGCCCTCTCTTTGTCTATCTGCACAGGTAAACCCTTTCATATCAACAACATTCGGGCAAATCGCAAGAAACCAGGATTACAACGCCAACATCTCACCGCTGTTCATGCTGCCCGCGATATTTCAGGCGCATACATTGAGGGAGATGAAATGGGTTCTATAGCATTGCGTTTTAACCCCAATAAAGTACAGTCAGGTAATTACTATTTTGCAATAGGCACAGCTGGGAGTACAACGTTGGTATTGCAGACAGTTTTATATCCACTCTTGTTGGCAGACGGGGATTCTCACTTAATTTTAAATGGCGGAACCCATAACCTTTTAGCACCGCCGTTTGATTTTTTAGATAAAGTGTTCTTACCCATTCTAAAACGTATGGGCGCACAAGTAACCATCACCCTTGAGCGTTATGGTTTTTATCCCAGAGGTGGTGGACAATTGAAGGTACATATTACCCCGACTCCCCACCTGAATAGTCTCCACCTTAGGGAACGAGGCCAAATTCTAACGTGTCGAGCCAAAGCACTGGTAACAGGTATTCCTGAACAGGTCGCTCAACGAGAATTACAACGAGTGAGCAAGAAATTGAAATGGAAAAAAGAGTGTTTAGAGCTTTGTCCATTACCTTCAGATCAAGGGCCTGGTAATGTGTTATTATTGGAAATACAAAGTGAGCATATCACCGAAATATTTACTGGTTTTGCCCAGCGCGGTGTACGAGCGGAAGCAGTAGCAGATGGTGCGATTAAAATGGCGAAAGATTATCTGGCAGCAGAAGCACCTGTCAGTGAATATTTAGCAGATCAACTATTAATACCCTTAGCTTTAGCGGGAAAAGGAGAATTTACCACTTTAACACCTAGCCATCATACATTGACTAACATAGAAGTCATTCAACATTTTCTCCCTATATCTATCGCACAAACCCAACTAAAAGAGAATGTTTGGGTTATTAAAGTGAAAAATTAAAAGTGAAAGTTTGAAAAAATTTCTTTTTCAAAATAAATTTTGGACTCCAAACTAACAATTTGGTTTCGTTCTAAATTTATTTTGGAAACCGATTGAGGATAAAAAATTCTTAAATTTTTCACTATTCACTTTTAATCCTGCTATTATGCCAATTATTTTGGAAAAAAGTTGTACTATATAAAATTAGAACATGTTATGAAAATAGTGTTAAAAAATACTATTTTCTTTACACAATAATATTTTTTGACATTTTTAATTTAAAAAAACTTCAAAGATAAAATATTTTAAAATTTAGAAATTTTTCTTGTTCCCATACGCTTATTCATCGTTATATAGCGTAAACTACATCCCTGCATACTACTCTATGCACACAAGTAGCAAATAATTTATATAATTCACTGAATTTAAAGGAATTATTGGATTTAGCCACTAATTTTAAAATCATTAAAAATCAAATAACCTGAGTTCGATGTAAAAATAGAGTTAATTCAATATCGTTCCCAAATTTTATTTGGGAACGCACTGTCTGCCAAGCTTTGCTTGGCAAAACTCGAAGCAAAGCTTCTGATGCATTGTGTG
>JAUCGK010000509.1 GCA_030378085.1 Candidatus Parabeggiatoa sp. HSG14 | reverse complement strand
TACACAGGGGGAAGTCCCAAAATAGAAAAATTAAAGCAAAGTGTCGAATGATGTTTGGTTCCACCCGTGTACGGGGGGTTAGGGGGGTGTCCCTAAAATTATTTGAAGTACAGTGCGTAACATCAGTGATTTAATTAAAATTAAAATTTTAATGACAAGTAAAACCTATAAATAATTATATTACTTTGATTTATAGCAATTTCCAATTGAATAATATCCCTTTAATATTATTTCAATCATTGATAATTAAAGTATTAACTCAAAAACGCTATAACGCATTAAGGAACGTGTACGAAATAATTAGGGCAAGGGATTGCCCCTACAAATAATCACGTTTCCTAAGTTATTTCATGCACGTTCCTAACGAAAAAATGCTATAAACCATACATACCAATTTGGTAATTCTAAAATAATAATACTATCACGAAAAAAAGCGATAGCATCACGAATAACTATTTTTGGATTGATTCTCACAAATAATTTAAAGGTAATTCCATGAGCGCAAAAAATCAAGATATTTTAAGCCAAATGGCTCAACTTGATACAACTTCAACACAACCTTTTCCCAATTCAAAAAAAATTTACGTCACTGGTAGTCGCCCCGATATTCAGGTGCCTATGCGGGAAATTACTTTGTCTGACACCAAGTTAGAAAACGGTGAACACAAAACTAATCAACCCATAACAGTATACGATCCATCGGGTATATACACTGATCCCAATGTCACAATTGATGTCCGTCAGGGTTTACCTGAAATACGGCGCGTATGGATAGAAGAACGGAACGATACAGAAATTTTATCCACTGTCAGCTCACAATATGGTCAATATCGCCATACAAATCCTGATTTGAAATCGTTACGTTTTGCACACCTTCATCCCCCGCGTCGTGCTAAAGCGGGGAGTAATGTTACTCAAATGCATTATGCCCGCCAAGGGATTATTACGCCTGAAATGGAATTTATTGCAATTCGCGAAAATCAACGTTTACAAGAGGTACAAGATTTACAATTGCTAAATCAGCATTCGGGAGAATCCTTTGGTGCGGCAATCCCTAAAGAAATTACGCCAGAATTTGTCCGCGATGAAGTGGCGTGTGGACGCGCTATTATTCCAGCCAATATTAATCATCCAGAATTAGAGCCGGTTATTATTGGGCGTAATTTTTTGGTAAAGATTAATGCCAATATCGGTAATTCAGCCACCACGTCTTCGATTGAAGAAGAAGTCGAAAAAATGGTGTGGTCAATTCGTTGGGGGGGCGATACGGTGATGGATTTATCGACAGGCAAAAATATCCATGAAACCCGAGAATGGATTTTACGAAATTCTCCCGTGCCAATCGGTACAGTACCAATTTATCAAGCTTTAGAAAAAGTCGATGGCAAAGCAGAAGAATTAACCTGGGAATTATTCCGTGATACACTTATTGAACAGGCTGAACAAGGAGTGGATTATTTTACCATTCATGCGGGAGTACGCTTGGCTTATGTCCCTCTCACTGCTAAACGTCTAACGGGCATTGTCTCCCGTGGCGGTTCTATTATGGCGAAATGGTGTCTCTCCCATCATCAAGAAAGTTTTCTTTACACACACTTTGAAGAAATCTGTGAAATTATGAAGGCTTACGATGTTGCTTTCTCATTAGGGGATGGTTTGCGTCCTGGTGCCATTGCCGACGCTAACGATGCCGCTCAATTTGCTGAATTAGAAACATTGGGTGAATTGACCAAAATCGCCTGGAAACACGATGTACAAACGATGATAGAAGGGCCAGGGCATGTCCCCATGCACCTCATACGGGAAAACATGGACAAACAATTAAAGGAATGCCATGAAGCACCCTTTTATACATTAGGCCCTCTTATCACTGACATCTCCCCCGGCTACGATCACATTTCTTCGAGCATCGGCGCGGCGATGATAGGCTGGTATGGGTGCGCCATGCTGTGTTATGTCACTCCCAAAGAACATTTAGGATTGCCTGACAAACATGATGTGCGCGAAGGCATCATCGCCTACAAAATTGCAGCCCATGCCGCTGATTTAGCTAAAGGACATCCAGGAGCGCAGCTTCGTGACAATGCTATTTCCAAAGCACGTTTTGAATTTCGTTGGGCTGACCAATTTAACTTAGGTTTAGATCCGCTACGCGCCGTAGAATTTCATGATGAAACCTTACCCAAAGACTCGGCAAAACAAGCCCATTTTTGTTCTATGTGCGGTCCCCAATTTTGCGCCATGAAAATCACTCAAGATGTAAGAGACTATGCTAAACAACAAGAAATTAATGACATGAATAAAGCGGTACAAATAGGGCTTCAAGAAAAAGCCAAGGAATTTAAAGAGCAAGGCGGGCAAATTTATCAGAATGCCTAAAGCTGAAGCTTTGAACTCCAATTATAGCGTTTTCCGACTAGATAAAGTACAACCTCCCCTAAATCCCCTCCTTAATTAAAGAGGGGACTTGTACCTGACGCAATTGGAAAACGCTATAACTTGATTTTGAGACTTGCCAGGTTTTGAAAACCTGGCAAGTTTAGCAACACCTATAGAAAGATTTTAAAGAGCAAGCAATTATGGCAACAGCACTACAAAAATACCTATTTGATATAGCGACTTATCATCAAATGATAGAAGCTAATATTTTTTTACCTAATGCCCGACGGGTGGAATTAATTGAAGGAGAAATCATTAAAATGGCACCAATGTGCCCTATTCATGCTGAAATCATTAGTTTATTAGATAAATTGTTTCAAAGCAATTTGGGAGAATTGGCAAAAATCAGGATACAATTACCTATTCAACTTGGGGATTTATCTGAACCAGAACCTGATATTGCTGTAGTACAACATCGTCGCTATCTCGAAAAACACCCCACTGCTGAGGAAGTTTTCTTACTGATAGAAGTGGCTGATTCTTCTCTCAAACATGACAGCAAAACTAAGATACCCATATATGCCAAACACGGTATCCAAGAAGTTTGGTTAATTGATGTCAAGAATACTTGTGTCAAAGTTTATCGTAAACCCACATCTAATGGTTATAAAATGATTGAGCGTTTTGAGGCAGGCGAACAAATTACATCACCTATTCGCCTGTCAGAAATTTCTATTAATGTTGATGATATTTTTTAAATGTAATCATTGTATTGAGATAACAAGGGAGCATTATGTTTAATTCGTTTATCCACGTAATTCGTTGTACTTGATATGGTTTTGTTTTTATTCTGTTAATTCTAAAATCCTGCAAATTCTGATTCAGATATTATTTATTTTGTCAATTGAGATAACGAGGAAAATGATGTATCAAGCACTTTTTAAAGCTTTCGAGAATGTAAAAAATCTAGGCGGCAAAGCTTGGGAACACGCGGTGGCTATTGACTTGTTAAATAGTAGTCACATTCAAGATTGTTCCATTCATTGTTTCCATTATCAACAAATGTTTGAATGTTTTTTCAAACATATTTTGGAGAGGAAAAGCCAGTTTGGAGCCTATTCTAAATCACATAAACTCAATAAATTATTAGAAGAAGTAATTTCCGCTACCACATTTAAAACGAACAAATCCAAATACCGAGGTGATTTAATGGCCATTACTGTTTGTGCTGAAGAATACAGATATAATTTTGACATTGATTGTCAAGGATATTTTGAGAGTGTTGCTGTTTGTGATGAATTAATTGAAGAACTTATTGAATTTGAAAAAGAATAACCCGTTATAAAATGATTGAGCTTATTGGAAAGAATTTGATCTCACAATGTAATGGATTCGCGAAAATAACGAATTTTCAATATTTCGGATTTTTTCCCACAATACAATTTTGAACTATAGACGTTATCATCAGTTAAAACCAAAACTGAGATAAAACGGGGACTTTGTAATTTATAGTTTTTTTATAAGGTTATTTTGCAATAAACTATTGAAAAGATAAAAAATCGGTTTATTTGGGCAACTTAAAACTGCTCAGCTTATGGAACGGAATCGCGCCCCTTTCAGAAAAATAACTTCCAAAAACCTGACAGGTTTCCGAAACCTGTCAGGTTTGATGCGTGAAATTATTTACCTGAAAAACTATATTAAAGTATAATCTTTAAACATGTTATAAAAAATCTAAATTTCGGATTTTTTCCAAAATTTTGAACTATTAACTGATGTTACGCACTGTACTTCAAAAGTGAATACCAGAGTAGTGCAAAATGAAATTTTGCTGATTGTAACAGATTTTGGGGATACCCCCCTAACCCCCCGTACACGGGTGGAACCAAACAT
>JAUCGK010000508.1 GCA_030378085.1 Candidatus Parabeggiatoa sp. HSG14 | reverse complement strand
TAAATAATTGTTAATCTTAATCACAAGTTTTTGATGTCAGGTGGGTATTGCTATGCATATCCACCTTATTAAAATTTTATTTATTTTTAGAGTATAGGCTTTAAAAGTGTGATTAAAAGTATTGTGATTAAAAGTATATTGAGTTAAGTCATCCAAATTCAAAAATGCCTTATTTTATCAGTGAGAGCATAAGATATACAACTTCATCAATGCATTAAGTTTTAAGTCCTGTAGCTGAAGTCTGACAAAATTATTCTTGACATGACAACAATTAAATAAATCAGTAAAATTTAAATCGAAAATTCAAAATACAAAAATTTTAAGAAGAAACTTAAATGACTATTGAAACCCAAGTTGAAACCCACAAAGAAACGTTAGGTTTTCAAACAGAAATAAAACAATTACTTGATTTAATGATACATTCCTTGTATAGCAACAAGGAAATTTTTCTGCGCGAGTTAATTTCCAATAGTTCTGATGCTGCTGATAAATTGCGTTTTGAAGCGTTATCAGATGATGCTTTGTATGAAGGCGATGCAGATTTAAAAATTTGGATCAATTTTGATAAAGATGCCCGCACGGTTACAATACGTGATAATGGTATTGGTATGTCACGTGAGGAAGTAGTAGACAATATTGGGACAATTGCTAAATCAGGCACTCAAGAATTTTTCAAATCCCTTACTGGTGATAAAGCTAAGGATACCCAATTGATAGGACAATTTGGGGTTGGATTTTATTCTTCGTTTATCGTTGCTGATAGAGTTACTTTACTCACTCGTCGAGCTGGCTTAGAGGCTTCACATGGTGTGAAATGGGAATCCACTGGTGAGGGTGAGTATAGTATTGAAACGATTGATCGCGATTCACATGGCACAGAAGTGATTTTGCATTTGCTGCCTGATGAAGATGAATTTTTATCCGATTATCGCTTACAGAGTATTATCAAAAAATACTCAGACCATATCACTTTGCCTATCGTGATGCATAAAGTTACTACCGATAAGGAAAAAGATGAGACAACCATAGAAGAAGAGGTAGTTAATACAGCAAAAGCATTATGGGCAAGGGCTAAAGCAGAAATCTCTGAAGAAGAATATACCGAGTTTTATAAACATGTTGCTCATGACTTTGAAACACCATTAGCACGGATCCACAACAAAGTAGAAGGTAAAAATGAATATACCACATTACTCTTTATCCCATCTCGTGCCCCATTTGATTTATGGGATCGTAATAACCGTAAAGGGGTAAAATTGTATGTACGGCGAGTATTCATTATGGATGATAATGAAAAATTGTTACCGCCTTACCTACGCTTTATTCGTGGTGTTATTGATAGCAATGATTTGCCATTAAATATCTCGCGAGAGATATTGCAACATAATAAACAACTTGATGCTATCCGTTCTGGCACAGTGAAAAAAGTGCTTGGTGCCTTGGAAAACATGGCGAAAAATGAGCCTGATAAATATGTTACTTTTTGGAAGGAATTTGGCAAAGTTATCAAAGAAGGTATTGTCGATGATTATGGTAATAAACCACGTATTGCTAAGTTATTACGCTTTTCAACAACTTACGATGATAATGAAACGCCAACTATCTCGCTAGACGACTATGTAGGGCGTATGAAAGAGGGGCAGGAAAAAATTTACTACATCACTGCCGAAAGTTTTGCAGCCGCAAAAAATAGTCCACATTTGGAGATTTTCCGTAAAAAAGGTATTGAAGTTTTGTTGCTTTTTGATCAAATTGACGAATGGGTGGGTAGTCATCTGACCGACTTTGAAGATAAACAGTTGCAATCAGTGACTAAAGGCGAACTCAATTTAGGCGATTTGGAAAACGAGGATGAGAAAAAAGAAGCCGAAAAAACTTCAGATACATTGAAACCCGTGCTGGAGCGTATTAAGACAACTCTTGGCGATAAAGTAAAAGAAGTACGTATTACACATCGCTTAACCTCGTCACCGGTTTGTTTGGTGGCAGATGAACAAGGAATGGATGCCAGTTTAGAACGTTTGCTTAAGTCGGCTGGACAAAGTGTCACGGGTAGCAAACCTATTATGGAAATTAATCCACAGCATCCCATTGTGAATGCCCTAAAAGAAGAATCTGAGGAAATACGTTTTAATGATTGGGTGTTTATCTTATTTGAGCAAGCGTTGCTTAGCGAAGGGGGGCAGTTAGATGATCCGGCCGCGTTTGTCAAACGTATGAATGAGATGCTTGTATCAATGGGTAACTTAAATTCTTCTCGCATCATCACGCTAAACCAATGAAAAATTAAAAATGTTTAATTTCCCAAATTTTTCATTTTTCTTTATAAAGTTGTAGACATAGCTACTTACTTTTTGCTAGAATACTACAGCAATAGATAACACAGTATTTATTAATAAACTCCCTATGGAGAGGTGTCCGAGAGGCTTAAGGAGCACGATTGGAATTCGTGTGTACGTTTGTAGCGTACCGAGGGTTCGAATCCCTCTCTCTCCGCCAGTTATTATGGTGGTCTGTGTCGGTCCCCTCGCAACGTGAAGTTGTGAACCCCGTCAGGTCCGGAAGGAAGCAGCGGCAGCAGCAGATACGTGTGCCGGGGTGTGGCTGGCATGGGCTACCACCCTCTTAATATTTTTAGGTTTACCCATGGCTTATCAAGTTCTTGCCCGCAAGTGGCGACCCCATAATTTCCCTGAAATGGTGGGACAAATACATGTTTTGCGAGCATTGACAAATGCATTAGAAAGTAATCGTCTTCATCATGCTTATTTATTTACAGGTACACGGGGGGTGGGCAAAACGACAATTGCGCGAATTTTGGCAAAATCTCTCAATTGTGAAAATGGCATCACGGCTTATCCCTGTGGGCGATGTGCCGCATGTTGTGAAATTGATGAGGGACGCTTTGTCGATTTAATCGAAGTTGATGCTGCCTCGCGTACTAAAGTTGAAGATACCCGTGATTTATTAGATAACGTACAATATGCTCCAACACGGGGACGCTATAAAGTTTATCTTATTGACGAAGTCCACATGCTTTCAACCCATAGTTTCAATGCTTTGTTGAAAACTTTGGAAGAACCCCCACCACATGTTAAGTTTTTGCTCGCCACTACAGATCCCCAAAAATTACCTCCCACTATTTTATCGCGTTGTTTACAATTTAATCTTAAACGTTTACCACTCGAACAAATTACTGAACATTTAACCAAAATTGTTAAACAAGAAGATATTAATTACGAAAACCAAGCATTACACTTGCTCGCACAAGCCGCGGACGGAAGTTTACGTGATGCTTTAAGTTTATTGGATCAAGCGATTGCTTATGGCGCAGGTTGTTTGTCAAGCGATGATGTGGGTAGTATGTTAGGGACTCTGGATCAAAATGCGGTATTAGAATTAGTAAGGGCAGTAACTACCAATGATGCGCCTGGCTTATTACGACAAATTGCACAATTAGCAGAACAAAATCCTGATTTTGTGACAGTTTTAGGTAATATACTTTCTTTACTTCAACAAATAGCTTTGGCACAAGTTATACCCACCATTATTGATGCGAGTCAACCCAATGGTGAAATCATTTTGCAACTTGCTAAACAATTATCTCCTGAAGATGTGCAATTGTTTTATCAAATTGCTTTGTTGGGACGGCGTGATTTACCACTATCCCCTGAACCGCGTGGGGGTTTTGAAATGGTTATGCTACGTATGTTGGCATTTCGTCCGACTACCATGAATGTGCCGCCACAATCTGTTCAAACTATGCCTAATTCTTCCCAAACAACGCTGACACGTTTACCTCCTACTTCAATAACATCTGTGAACGTGCCAACTCCATCAGTCAATTCCTCCTCCTTGACAAACTCATTAAAAAGTAATGGTGAATGGGAAAAAATCGTACAATCACTAGAAATTAGTGGTGTTGTAAAACAACTTGCTCTCAACTGCGAATTCAAAAAACACGAAGAAGACATTTGGCACTTAACATTATCACCTCACTATAAATTATTACTCACGGAAGATCGAAAACAAAAATTAGAAGAGATATTGCAAAAACAACATGGCAATTTACAAAAGGTGCGTATTCGTGTAGAACGTCCTGAAACAGAAACACCTGCAATCAAACAACAACGTATTCAAGAAACTCGTCAACAATATGCTGCACAAGTAGCTGATAACGATCCTTTTATTATCTACATGAAGGAAAACTGCGAAGCGCGAATCAACAAAGTGATAGCTCTTGAACAATTTTCAGTAAACAATTTTCAATAAACTGTT
>JAUCGK010000345.1 GCA_030378085.1 Candidatus Parabeggiatoa sp. HSG14 | reverse complement strand
AAGATAAACCTTTTGTTCTTGTGATAGATGAATTTGAAGGCATACCGGATTCAGTCTTAAATGAGATTATGCATACCTTTCGGCAAATGTATCATCGGAAACAATATCATGCGCTTCATTCCATGCTTCTTGTTGGTGTCAGCACAATCGCACAACTGGTTACATCAGGAGCTTCACCATTCAATGTGGCAGAAGAATTAAAGGTATCTTATTTTACGCCATCCGAAGTCAATCTTTTGATTGAACAATATGTGGTTGAATCAGGACAAGAAATTGATAAGGCGGTGATAAAGGCCATTTATGAAAATACAAAAGGACAGCCAGGGCTGGTTTGTGCTTTAGCTGACCATTTGGTTAAAACAGTCAAAAACCGTGCAGTAACACAGAACGATTTTTTAATCGCATTGGATTATTTCTTAACTGCAAAATATGATAAAAACATTCTGAATATTGTTCAAAAGGCTAAAGAGAAAAAAGCCTTTATGTACCGTTTGTTATTTGGTGATGAATCCATTGATTTTAATGTTCATACTGAAGACGTTGCTTATTTACATGCCAATGGTGTTGTAGAGAATATAGAAGGTCATGTGGGTATGTCAGTGCCGTTGTATAATAAGTGCATTATCACGGCATTTCGTCCGATATATAATGGTGAAAGAAAACATTATGGGATTAAAGCCAGTGATACTTTTGAAGAATATCTAAAAGGTGAAGGATTAAATATCCACGCTCTACTTAACAAATATCGACAGTACGTGCGGCGGCGTGGTTTCAAAGCGTTTGATACCGAAAAACTGAAAGAAGGGGCTTGGCATTATTCTCTGGATGGTTTTATTAACTTTTTTATCGAAGCCTTAGAAGGGCAAACTTTTATTGAAGTTCCGTCAGGCGCAGGACGAACTGATATTTTGATTGTCTATAAGGGTCACCGCTATCTCATTGAAACTAAAGTTTTTAGCAATAATACCCTTTTCAATAAGGGAAAGGGACAATTAGCAGAATATTTGAAATCGGAAGGTTTGGATGAAGGCTATTATGTAGTATTTAGCAATTTACATACTGATGAGGATGTTTTGTATTTTTCTGACTCAATTAACCAAAGACAAATCTATACTTATATTATTTGTACCCATTTTCCAACTCCCAGTCGTCTTCCCGTACCAGAAGCATTAAAATTAACCACTCAAATCACTCAAGCGGAACTTTTGACACGTTGTCGTGACATTTTAGATGTGCTAGTTTTGCGTTTTGATCCCCCTTCTTCTCTTTATCGGCAAGTCGAACAAGCATTATTGACTCTCACCGATGACGCAATATTGAAAAAGTTATTAGCAGCGGCGGTTCAGTCTGAAGATATGAGTACTTTTCAAAAGATTTTGACAAGACACTAATTGTTATTGATAACTTAACAGGTTACTAAGATGAAATTACCACTTGGTATTTCCGATTTTAAAGAACTTCGTGAAGAGAACTATTATTATATTGATAAAAGTCTTTTTCTAAAAGAAGTCAAGGCAAACAGGTTTGGGTAGAAAGTGTCTTATTAAAGTAAATGTTTTTTGGAGTTCAAACCTTTAGGTTTGGGCGTTCAAAACCTGAAGGTATGGACTCCAATCAATAATTAATCCAGTTTAATCTTGTTCAAAACTTTTACAATGAGGATAAAAAATGCGTTATTTACTATATTTACTATTTTGTTATTGCTTTTTCGTTTCGCCGGTTTTTGCGATTTACGATTTACTTTCTATTGACATCACGCCCAGCAGTGAAGGGACAGAATTTTGTTTTTTCCTAGATACCCATGAACAAGAGATGTATCTGGCACTGACTGCTGACAATAATCCAGAATTTTCATTTTTTAACGAAGAACTGGCTTTATCTCCCCTACAACCAAACGCGCTTCCCCCTGTTTTTCTTGGCAAAAAAATGCGCCCCCGTTGTTTTGGTCCTTTTCCTAATGAGGCATTACAACATGTAAAGTTATACGCGGGCACGGGTGCTGATTTTGATGATGTTGTGGCTCATCAAAAATACATCCAGTTTTTTAATGGTTTTGCCACGCTGCCCAAGGATGAAAAACAATGGACTGTCATGGTTTATCTGGTTGGCTCCACTTTAGAAAAAGGAGGACCAACAACTAAAGGTTATGCCAGCAAAGACATTTTAGAAATGTTAGCTGGCACTCGTCAAACCAATAGCGACGATGTCAATGTCCTTATCTCAACGGGCGGTTCGGCACGGGCTGGCTGGAAAACAGTCAAACGTTCCCTCATCCGCGATGGACACCAATATGTCTTAGAAGACTTGGGCAGCCAAAATATGGCAAAACCAGAAACCTTGAGTGATTTTGTGACTTGGGCAACCACCCATTTTCCTGCACAACATTATGCCCTTATTCTATGGGATCATGGGGGAGGCACGCAAGGGATTGGGCAAGATACTGCTCAAAATCAATATGCTGGAATGATGAGTCTTAATGATTTGCATTACAGCTATCAAACTATCCGCACTGCTATAGATAAACCATTGGATGTTGTGGTATATGATGCCTGTTTAATGGCTGCCATTGAAGTGGCTGAAGTCACGGCAACAGTGTCTAACGCGATGGCTGCTTCTGCGGAGTTGGAACCAGGGCATGGAATTAACTATGATCACCTTTTGAATCAAATCAACACCTCTCCCCCAACTGATGGAATTGATTTTGGTAAAGTCGTTAAAGATGGTTACATTCAACACACGAAAGAAAAAGGAACTTTTGAGAGTTCACAAATTACCTACAGCGTTTTTGATTTGACGCAATTGGAATCATTTAGCGAGATTTTCAACGATTTTGCGATTGAATTTAAAAGGGTGCTGGAAAAAGCCACTCAAAACTATGAGACACTCAGTCGAGGACTCATTTATGCCCCCGGTTATCCTTTAATACAAACCGGCAAATTGAGTTCATTGCGTTCTAACACTGATAATAAACATATTCGGATTGACCTTTATAATGTCCTCCAAACAGTGGGGCCAGATTTTGAGACATTTGACCAATTGGCGCAACAGTTAGTCAAGTCGCTCGAAGAAAAAATAGTGGTCGATTATGAAACCAATGATGCGGTTAAAGAAATCAAATCCGATGCAGGACGTGTTAGTATCAATATTGGTGTCCAGTACGATAAAGCAAATAATGTTTATAAAAAACCGGATTACTTAGCCGTTTTACCTTCCGCCTACGATATTTTTCATGATGGCTTAATTTATTATGATAAACATCGGATAAACTATGGTTTTACACCTGATGGTCGCAAAGATTGTTTTAAAGGCTTCATGTGTGGGTTTGCCCAATGGCTTCTGCTGAAAGCAAGAGATATTCTTAACATCGAAGCCTATTTTGGACAAAAATTTGATGACACTTCAACGGTTTACTTGATTGATAATACTTTCTATCAATATCAATCATTGACAGAAGATTTACATCTAGGTGCAGATGGCAGTCAAGCCTGTCAATATCAACTTTGCGTCAACGAAACCACTTGTGAAGACATCACGTTGACAAAGCGAGGAAATCAATTACTGGCAGAAGTCAAACTCAATGAGTCACCTGCAATACTGTCTTTTTGTCATAGCGAAGATGATAAATGGTCAATTTGTGGTGTCGCACAACAAACGGGAGGAATATGGGGGCGCGATGATGTTCTGTATCAACAAGATGAGGTAATTCCTCATACTTTACATATTCCAGATAGTTTAGACGGTTTACCTGTTCCTGTCAGTCAAATCGAACAGCGACAAGGTAATGCTTTAACAGTTGATACTCCCGATAGTGTCACTTTAAATAAAAGTTGCGCTGTGGAAAAAGCCACAATTTGGGCGATATATTATGGCTTAAGCAAACAGGGGCAAGTTGAACTGCTGTGTGACAGTGGAGATTGCTTTTGTAAACCGGATGACGATGATACAGGATGTCAAGAAACCGGATTTAAAGCGGGAGTCAGCTTGAAATGAAAACCTGCCAGGTTTTTAAAACCTGGCAGGTTTAGAAAAAAAGCGATAGCATCACAACAGACTTTCATTTTAGGATTAAAGAACTCAGGAGATAATCTATGAAAAAAACCTTTAATATTGCAGGCCCTTGTCACCCCAATAAACATTACATGCTCCCTTCCCAGGAACGGTGTCAAGGTATTATGCAACTGATTGAGCAAGAACAATATTTCGTTATTCACGCTGCCCGGCAATCCGGAAAAACCACGCTCTTGCTAGAACTCACACAGCAATTGAACGAAACAGGGGATT
>JAUCGK010000404.1 GCA_030378085.1 Candidatus Parabeggiatoa sp. HSG14 | reverse complement strand
TGATGTTTGGTTCCACCCGTGTACGGGGGGTTAGGGGGGTATCCCCAAAATCTGTTACAATCAGCAAAATTTCATTTTGCACTACTCTGGTATTCACTTTTGAAGTACAGTGCGTAACATCAGTTAGGAAGATAAACGTTTTTTTAATTGGTAACGTTGTATTATTAAGTCAACCAATTTATTTGCAATTTCTTTTTTAGAACAACGCGATAATTCAACGCTCCCCTCTGTCCAAAAAACATGCAATGCATTTTCCTCACTATCAAAACCGACTCCTTCAATGCCTACCTGATTAGCCGCTATCATGTCTAATTTTTTGCGTTGTAATTTAGAACGCGCATAATCAATTAAATTATTCGTTTCCGCTGCAAAGCCTACTGTAAAAGGTGGATTGGGTAAATTAGCAACAGTTGCCAGAATATCGGGAGTACGTTCTAAGGTTAATTGCATAACCGCTTCTTTTTTCTTCAATTTCTGGGTAGCTTGTTGCACTGGGCGGTAATCTGCGACTGCGGCAGCTGCAATAAAAATATCCGTTGTTGGAATATGCGTCATAACCGCTTCAAGCATTTCTTGGGCATTATAAACGGGTGATATCTGCACCCCTAATGGGGGAGATAAGGAAACAGGCCCATTGACTAGCGTTACTTGCGCCCCAGCTGCATAAGCTGCACTGGCAATTGCATAACCCATACGCCCAGAACTACGGTTAGTGATAAAACGTACTGGGTCTATATCTTCGCGAGTGGGGCCAGCCGTGATTAATATTTGGTGATTGACAAGGGAGCCTTTTTTAAATAATCCTTCTAAACATTGCACTAATTCTAGTGGTTCAAGCATACGCCCTGCACCTATTTCACCACAGGCTTGTGAACCCATCGCAGGGCCAAATATTTTTATACCACGTTCTTGTAGTCGTTGACAATTTTCTTGAGTAACAGGGGCTTGCCACATTTGTTGATTCATGGCTGGTGCAACTGTAATTGGAGCGGTAGTTGTTATACAAAGTGTACTCAGTAAATCATTTGCGTGTCCATAAGCGAGTTTTGCTAAAAAATCGGCTGTTGCGGGCGCAACCAATACCACTTCTGCCCACCGCGCCAACTCAATATGTCCCATTGCGGCTTCCGCTTCGGCATCCAATATAAGGCTATGAACACGTTGTCCTGATAATGCTTGCAAAGTTAATGGGGTGATAAATTCTGTAGCAGCGGCTGTCATTACTACCCTAACTTCCGCCCCTTGCTCACGCAAACGTCGTACTAAATCAGCACTTTTATAAGCGGCAATGCTACCAGTAATACCGAGTAAAACTTTTTTATTGGTCAGTGTATTCATTAGTTAAAATAAAAATTAAAGTCAAACAATAAAACAGTTAGGAATGTGCATGAAATAACTAGGGCAATCCCTTGTGTGAAGCATTCTCTCGTTCCAACGCTCCAGCGTTACTCCTTAAATCTCTTTGGATTGACTCCACTTATCTTCTAATTGATAAATCGTCCATAGCATCCGATCTTCAATTCCTTTATGTCTTTCTTGTTGTGGTAAGGCGATTAAATCTTGATAGATTGCTTTTAATTGGGGTAAATCGGGTTTGTCTTCTTGCACTTCTATGGTTATCAAACTGTTATCTATTGCCCGATAAGCGGCATGGCGAAAATGCGATTCGTGGGGTTTGCTATTATGCCGTTGTTCAATCAGTTTTGCTACGATATTCACTGTGGCAACTTCACTGATTGCGAGCCACGCGCCTTTCCGTACTTCGGCAAGGGGGTGTTTCAGTAATTTGATGCCGGATTTTTCTGGGTCAATTTTGGCGATGGCATACCCTAAGTCCGTTTCCCATTGGAGTTGTTGCCACTTTTTGTTATCATCGCTGACGGTTTGGGAGGCGATACAGGCTTGGGTTTGGGAGGTATCGGAATTGTCTGCATCTCGTTGTTCGCGCCAGGCTTGTTTACGTTTGCTTAAGTCTTCTAATTGTTTATGCAGGAAAGCCAAAGCCACTGGGCTACGAATATCACCTAATGCGATAAAGGCGGTTAAGATAAAAGAAGCACTTTCTTGTTTAAGCATTTCTGGTTGCAGCATGGCAAGGATAAGTGTCACTGCTTTATCTGTACCCAGCTTGGTTAAGGCTTTGAGTGCCGCAAGACGGGTAGCAAATATTTCTTCTTGGTTTTTGGCAATATCCGCAAAGGTATCAAACCATTGTGCTTTTTCTTCAGTAAGTTGGGAGACAATTTTCCCCAGGGCAATAACCGTTTCTCGGCGAATGTAAATATTGTCGTCACCCAAAAAAGGACGCAATTGCGGTAAGACAGTCTGCAACCACTCAGCTTTCTGCTCACCGATTTGTCCCAGTGAAATAATCGCTTGTTTTTGGGTTCCAAGATGCTTATCTTTCAGTAAAGGCGTGAGTAAATGAACACTTCGTTCTACAAATAGTTTTCCTAGTTTTCTCGCTGCTTTTTTACGTTGTCCAGCACTTTGATGGTGAGATTGTTTCTCTAAGATTGCAAATTCTTTTGTCAACTGTTGTGACAATTTTTCATTGTGAATATCCAATAAAGTTGAAGCTGAAAGTGCATCCCAAGGAAGGTTTTTATCACTTTTTTCAATTAATGACATCAAAGACTCAACTACTACTTCATGCACTTCCAATATTAATAACCACTTACTAGCAGCAATGCTGTGAACATCAGAATTGTTGATTTTTTGGATTAACGGCTTAATCACTTCACGCGCTCTCAATTGTACTAACCCGTCTACTGCAACACTACGGTCTTTTTCATATTCATTTGCGTTTTTGAGCCATTGAATTAGTGGTTGAATTGCTTCACGCGCTCCCAATTGCACTAACCCGTCTATAGCATTGTTGCGGCTATCAGAATTTTTTGTGTCTTTGAGAAATTGGATTAACGGTTTAATCGCCTCACGTACTCCCAATTGCACCAATCCGTTGATAGCATTTCCATCATTGTCTTTGAGCAATTCGATTAACTGTGGAATTGCTTTATTCACTCCCAATTGTGCTAACCCGTTAGCAGCACCGCTACGGACATAAAATTTGGCATCTTGAAGTAATTCAGTTAATGGCACAACCGCTTCATGTGTTCCTAATTGAGCTAATCCTTTAGCAGCAGTGTGACGAACCTTATAATTAGAGTCTTTGAGCAATTCTATCAACGGTGAAATTGCTTCATGTACTTCCAATTGTGCTAACACGTTGGCGGCACGGCGGCGAACCTTATAATTAGAGTCTTTGAGCAATTTGATTAACGACTTAACGACTTCATGCGTTCCCAATTGTACTAACCCGATTCTAATTGACTTAAAGTTAGAATTAGTGTCTTTGAGCAATTCGATTAACGGCAAAACTGCATCATCACGCATGCCTAATTGTGCCAACACGCCAGCGGCACGTAAACTGACTGTTTCATTGGCATCTTTGGCCAATTGGATTAATAGCTCAATCGCTTCACGCCACTTCAATTGCGCCAACCTGTCGCCAGCACGACGTTTTTCATCGGTTTTTTTGAGCAATTCGATTAATACGTCAAATTGCGGTTGTCCCTTATATCTCTTCTTTTTGCGATATTTATCGGTGTCTTTGAGCAATTCGATTAACGGCACAACCGCCTCGTGTGCTTCAAATTTCGCTAATCCCTCGGCGGCACTGTAGCGGACATATTTATCGGAATCTTTAAGTAATTGAATTAACGGTACAACCGCTTCACTTGCGCCTAGTTGCGCTAAACCTGAGGCTGCGCGACGGCGGACATCAGAATCGGTGTCTTTAAGCAATTCGATTAATGACACAACCGCTTCACTTGCGCCTAGTTGCGTTAAACCAGAAGCTGCGCTGCTGCGGACATCAGAATCGGTGTCTTTAAGCAATTCGATTAATGGCTCAACCGCTTCACTTGCGCCTAGTTGCGCTAAACCAGAAGCTGCGCTGCTGCGGACATCAGAATCGGTGTCTTTAAGCAATTCGATTAATGGCACAACCGCTTCACTTGCGCCTAATCGCCCTAAACCACTGGCTGCGCGGTGTCGGACATATTCATTTTTATCTTTAAGCAATTCGATTAACGGCTCAACCGCCTCACGAGCTTCCAATTGCACTAATCCGTCAATAGCACGGCTGATGACATAAGACTCGGTGTCTTTGAGCAATTCGATTAATGGTTGAATCGTTTCAGGTGTTCCCAATTGAACCAGTGCATCGGTAGCACTTATACGGATATAAGGATCATTATCTGTCGTAAAAGGCAACAAAAAATTGGTAAGTTGAAGTTGACGAGGTACATTACTGTACCCTAATGTCTCAAAAATTTTTACTTTTAATTCTTTATTTTGCGAGAGTAACAGTTCCTTTAAGCGATTAATACTTTCAATTGAACGAAAGCCGGCTAACTTATCTATGGTTTGAATAGATAAGTCCTTATTATGACTGCCAATATACTGATTCGCAAAACATAAGACTTTCTCAATATCACCGTTTTTCCAATCCGTCTCTAATCGTTCTGCTAACGGAAATTCCTCAATCAACTCTTTATTCAAATATTCAAATTTTTCAATAGATTTTTGCTGAAACAATTTATCCGCTTCAATATCGGCACGAGTATAACTGACTTCATGTAAAAATTTCTGCTGTCCAAAAATATCAGCACTCTCTTGTTTGCCCTGATATACTTCAATCGTATCGGAAATTCCTGCTTTCAAACTTAAACGGAGATGGTAAGTCGTCTGGTTCACCCACCAATCATTGCCCATAAACAACAAAGCACCACTGGCAAACACCGCTCCCGTGCCTATCGCTACTTTTTTAATCCGTTGCCAATTTTTATAGCGTTCATTCCAGTCATAAATACTCTTGGCAAAAATATCATGGTAAAGTTCATACCACAACACATTCTGGCGTTTTTGGCGGCGTAAAATGCGTGCTTGATCTAATTTTTCCAGCGTTTTACCCAGGGTGGGTTCATCGACTCGTAACTGTTTCGCCAAATCGCCCAGCGGATACGCCATTTTAGTGCCGTGTTTGTTGACTAAATAATTAAACGCCGCCGAAGCCAATTTTTTATCAAAGGGAGATAACTGTTGCACTCGCTCAACAAAATAATCCTTTAAAATTTTAGTGGCTCGCCCTTGGTTTTTGTAAGTGGCTATGGTGATTTGCTGATTCGGATTATCTTGATCGCATTGCCATAACTGCATACAAACAATCTGTAAATGCGGTGGCTCAACAAAAGGGGGCGCATCTAATAAATCAGTCGCCGTGCCAAAACGATCCCGCTGCTCGCGCCGACTTAAATCATCCAACAACGTATCTAATAAACCGGCTTCATAACTAAAACCGAGAGATTCTACCGGCGCGATAATCGCTTGTTTCGCATTTTCTTTGCCCAATTTTTCTAAGCGATAGAAATTATTAAACAATAACGTTGGCAACTCCGGTTTAAAAGCGTTTAACTCCAAAGCAAAATCTTCGCGCATAGAAAACACAAACACCGTCGGCGTATCCCGATCCAGCACTGCCGCTGCCAATTGTTGCACAAAAGGCTTAAACTCTTTGCTATGGCGTTGATAATTAAAAAATTCTTCAAACTGATCTAAGATAATCACCAATGGTTCATTAGTAAAAATCGTGCAGAAATGAAAAAAATCGGGTAACGGCAATGACACATCTAAGCTATCATCATCACTGATTTTGTGGTGCAGTTTGAAGTAATCAATCAGCGTTTGTTTTAAGTCTGCCTCTGGATTCGCAAACCATTCTTTATGATAAATCACATCCAGATTTTCACCCGCAGGCTCTTTTAATTGCGGCATCACCGCAGCTTGCAACAGTGAGCTTTTACCCACACCACTCGCCGCAAATAATAGCGTTAATTTGTTGGTAAGTATCTTATCAATTAAGATTTGTTTTTCGGCATTTCTACCAAAAAAGTTATCTTTATCTTGTTCTTCGTAAGGGCGTAAGCCTTTGTAAGGTTCCATGTTTTTAAGTGAAAAGTGAAAAATTTCTGGTTCCCATGCGCCAGCGTCACTGCCATTAAGTTAAGACGTGTAGGGTGGGTAGAGTGATAACGAAACCCACCATTTTTAAATAGTCGGTGGGTTTCACTTCGTTCTACCCACCCTACAAATATTCCTTAACTTAATGGCAGTGAAGTAAAACTTGGGAACGATAATAAAACCTTGAACTACAAGGATTGTATATAATAAAGGATTTTATCTGTGGTTTATTTGATGAGATAAACTCATATTGGGAGTATTCATGAGTTTTGTTTTAATTCATTTCTCTCCCCTAATCCTTTATTATAAACAATCCTTGTAGTTCTATTCTCCCAAAGCTAATGACTCCATTTTATCGTTCCCAAGTAAAACTTGGGAACGATAATAAAACCTTGAACTACAAGGATTGTATATAATAAAGGATTTTACCTGTGGTTTATTTGATGAGATAAACTCATATTGGGAGTATTCATGAGTTTTGTTTTAATTCATTTCTCTCCCCTAATCCTTTATTATAAATAATCCTTGTAGTTCTATTCTCCCAAAGCTAATGACTCCATTTTATCGTTCCCAAATTTTATTTGGGAACGCACTGCCAAGAAGCTTTGCTTCGACAAGGTTGTTTCATTGAAGTTTTCTGAGATTGAGCGATTTTTTGGTTTTTCTCGAAGCGAAGCTTCTTGGCAGTGCGTTCCCCAAGTAAAACTTGGGAACGATAACGAAATCCTTTATTATATACAATCCTTGTAGTTAAAAGGTTTTTTCTCGAAGCGAAGCTTCTTGGCAGTGCGTTCCCAAGTAAAACTTGGGAACGATAACGAAATCCTTTATTATATACAATCCTTGTAGTTAAAAGGTTTTTTCTCGAAGCGAAGCTTCTTGGCAGTGCGTTCCCAAGTAAAACTTGGGAACGATAACGAAGAGTATAGAGGGTAAAAGTATAAAGGGAAAAAAGCAAAAAAGTGAAATTAAGTCCGCGCCGCCAGACAACGAACAACACGAAAACCCCCGCTGTTGTCACGGTCGTCCGGGTTGCCCCTGTAACGGTCAGCGACACGGCTATTGTAAGAGTAGTCGCTCCACGAGCCGCCACGCAACACTCGATAACTTTTATCAGCACCCTCCGCCCAAATTTTATCATCATTGGGAGCGTTTGTATAGTCTTCATGCCAACTATCTGCAATCCACCCCCAGACATTGCCCACAGTGTCATATATACCAAAGGGATTGGCTTCAAAAGAACCTACTGGAGAAGTTTGTTTACCACTCCATTGACTCCCACTATTCCTACAATTTGCCTTATTCTTACCAATTTCATTACCCCACCAATAATCAGTTTCTGTACCCGCACGGGCAGCGTATTCCCATTGTGCTTCAGTCGGTAAGCTATATTGTTGTCCTGTTTGTTCACTTAACCATTTCACATAAGCCATCGCATCGTTCCAACTGACACAAACAACAGGCTGATTATCTTTTTGAGGAAAGTAAGGATTACGCCAGTTAGCATCTTTTATCTTTTTCCACTCACTATCTTTCCACACATAAGCACCGTCTCCTTTTTCCGCTTCTGTTTTATAATCAATAGCTTGTACAAACTGCTTAAATTCACCTACTGTCACAAGATAACGCCCCATTGCAAAGCTTTTCACCGAGACTTCATGGACTGGTTTTTCCCTATCTCCACCAGTCCCTTGAATATCTCCCATCCGAAACTTGCCCGCTGGAATAATTACCATTTCGGGGCTTTTACTGCCATCCTTTAAGGTGTCGCGGAAAATGTCACCCGGTTTGCTTTCTTTAGGTTTTGGTTCAGGTTGAATTTTTCTAACGGGTTCGTTTTCTTGAGGTTTCGGTTCAGGTTTGGATTGGATTTTTCCAAAGTGAAAAGGTTTCATTAAAGAAGCGGTATACCAAGGTATTTGGTCACCACCACTTTCTTCCAAAACACTGTTCCTCACCTGCATAAACATATCTTCTACACGTTGATTATGTTTTTCGGCATATTCCAATCCTTCAAGCAAATATTTAGTGAACAAACCGTTATGCCCACATTGACTTTTATCCGCAGCCGTTTTTCCTGGTGCTGTGGCAAACGCAATAATAGAACCCATCACCGGATTAACAGAGGCCAAACCTTGCTGATGACTCCGCATCGCGCCCCGAAAAGGATTATTACGGCAAGCATCTAAAATAATAAAATTAAGATGATTTCTGGCTTCCTCCATTCTATTAAAAATCTGGAGATTGACATTAAATGCATAAGCTTCTAAATCATGCTTATCCTCAATTTTCTTATTATCTATTGGGAGTAAGTAGTTTTCGCCATCCACTTGAAAACCATGTCCCGCAAAATAAAACAACCCCAAACCGGGTTCTTGAGATAAACGAGTTGTAAAAGCACGAATCGTTTTACCCATTGCCACTTGATTCAAATTTAATGCTTTGTCTACATTAAAACCCATTTTTTCCAATCTCTGTGCGACATCAGTGGCATCGTTGACAGGATTTGTTAACGCGGCATACTCATAATTGGCATTGCCTATTACCAAAGCATGTTGTGGTACGTCTGAAACAGAAAAAGGTTTAATAATTTTTGAATTATCAAAAGAACGTGTTATCTTACTTGATTGATTCTCCAACATTTTTATTTCTCTCACTTTTATTTCTCTCATTCCCAAACTTTGCACAATGAATGATTTACCAGTTATCCAAAAAACTTACGATTTAATTAAGTATTACATACCCATTTTGAATCATTTACCTAGAAATCACAAATTTGCACTCGGTGATAGAATTATAGCAGAGTTGTATAATTTATTAGAGGAATTAATTACAGCCCAATATTCCGCTAACAAGTTAAGTTTGTTAAAAGCTTTAAACGGTAAATTAAGTGTTCTCCGTTATCAAACTCGTTTACTCTATGATTTTGAATTGATTGGAACAAAACGTTATCAATATGTAATGCAATACCTGAATGAAATCGGTAAACACCTTGGGCGGTGGATTAAACATCAAAGTAAAAATCAATGAAACGACATGGCAATTTGTTTTTACAAATTACAGCGTTTGAAAATTTATTAATTGCTGCTAAAAAAGCGCAAAAAGGTAAACGTTATCAAAGAAATGTGTTGGCTTTTAATGACAATTTGGAAAATGAACTTTTTCAATTACAAGAAACATTAAATGCAAAAACTTATCAGCCCGGTGCTTATACCACTTTTGAAATTAAGGAGCCAAAACCACGTTTGATTTCAGCCGCACCTTATCAAGATAGAGTTGTGCATCATGCGCTTTGTAATATCATTGCTCCCATTTTTGAGCGTACTTTTGTTACCGAATCTTATGCAAACCGATTTAATTTTGGAACACATAAGGCTTTGCAACGTTTTATTGAGTTTGCACGTTCTCATCGTTACCTTTTACAATGCGATATTCAAAAATATTTTCCCAGTATTGATCACGCTATTTTAAAATCATTAATCCGTCGAAAAATAAAATGTCCTAATACACTCTGGTTAGTGGATACAATTATTGATAATAGCAATGAACAAATACCAGCCATTGCTTATTTTCAGGGAGATGATTTGTTAAGCCCCCTAAATCGGCGACATGGATTGCCCATTGGTAATTTGACGAGCCAGTTTTTTGCCAATGTTTACCTGAACGGTTTTGACCATTTTGTGAAGGAAAAATTAAAGATTAGCCAGTACGTGCGTTATGTGGATGATTTTGCATTATTTTCAGATGATTATGATTTACTCAAAAAAGCACGGCTTGCGATAGAGGATTATCTTGTTACTTTGAGATTAAAAATTCATCCCATTAAAAGCCAACTGACTGAAACCAAACAAGGTGCAAGTTTTCTGGGTTTTCGGGTGCTTCCGCATCGTATTCGGGTACGCAACGAAAATTTAAAACGTGCCAGAAAACGATTACGTAATTTACAAACCGATTTTGCTCAAGGCAAGATGACCATTCGGGAGGTTTCTCAATCTATTCGCAGTTGGGTGGCACATTTAGAACATGGGAATACTTGGCGATTGCGGGAAAAAATTTTTGAAGAACTTCATTTTTAGGAAGAAATTAAGAAAGGAATCAAGAAAAGGCGTTCCCGAACAGCCCAGTTACAAAAGGCCGTAAGGGAACGAAAAAGATATGAGCGAGTCTTCAGCGTAAAGCTTACCAAGCCACCCAATCTGGTTTTATATTTGGATGAAGTCGCCTTCATCACCGGAATAGGTCTGGACTCTTCTTCTGTACGCCCGGCCAATTCCCATTGACCAGTTCTGACTGTGAAGAGTAAGCGCCGCCAGACAACGAACAACACGAAAACCCCTGTTGTTGTTACGGTTGTCCGGGTTGTTCCTGTTACGGTTAGCGACACGGCTATTGTTAGGGTTGTTGTTCCACGAGCCGCCACGCAACACTCGGAAGTGCCTACCCCGTTTTTGCTTCCTCAGAGAGAAAAGCAAAAATCGGTAAAAAAAATTTTTGGTCCGCCTTTGGACTGTAGAGACGCACGGCCGTCTCTACAATTCACCAACATTCTTGTCAATCCTTGTAGTTCCCAATTTTCCCAAAAAAGCCAAAAAAAAAATCGAGCCTGCGGCGCAAAAGAAAAAAGAAAAAAGTATAAAAGGGAAAATAAAGTATAAAAGGGAAAAAAGGGAAAAAAGCAAAAAAGTGAAATTAAGTCCGCGCCGCCAGACAACGAACAACACGAAAACCCCTGCTGACGTCACGGTTGACCGGGTTGCCCCAGTTACGGTCAGCGACACGGCCAAGGCTAGGGTCGTCGTACCACGAGCCGCCACGCAACACTCGATAACTTTTATCTGCACCCTCCGCCCAAATTTTATCATCATTGGGAGCGTTTGTATAGTCTTTGTGCCAACTATCTGCTATCCACTCCCGCACATTACCCACTGTATCATATAAACCAAAGGGATTTGGCTCGAAAGACCCTACTGGTGATGTTTGTTTACCACTCCATTGACTCCCACTATTCCTACAATTTGCCTTATTCTTACCAATTTCATTACCCCACCAGTAATCAGTGTCTGTACCCGCACGGGCTGCATACTCCCATTGAGATTCACTCGGTAAACTATATTGTTGTCCGGTTTGTTCACTTAACCATTTTACGTAAGCCATCGCATCATGCCATGAAACATTAATAACAGGGCGATTATCACGTCCCCAACCGCTATCATTGGGTTTCTCTTTATTAGTTGCTTTTGCAAATTTGTCATACTCTTCAAAAGTCACTGGATAACGCCCCATTGCAAAGCTTTTCACCGAGACTTCATGGACAGGTTTTTCCCTATTACCACCAGTGCCTTGAATATCTCCCATCCGAAACTTGCCAGCGGGAATAATCACCATTTCTGGAGCTTTACTACCATCTTTTAGGGTATCGCGGAAAATGTCACCTGCCTTGCTTTCTCGTTCCCACGCGCCGGCGTGGGAATGCAGTCCCGACGCGCCAGCGTCGTGGATTACTGTGGACGCTGGCGCGTCCTGACTGGGTTCCCACGCTGGCGCGTGGGAACCAGAAGATAATCGTGTCAAGACATCTTCAATATTTGGACGTTTTTCTGGATTGGGTTTTAAGCAATCTAACAATAAAGTTTGTAATTCAGGCACATCGGGTAATTCACTGGGGTGCGGAAAACGAGGGCTTTCGCCACTGAGTAAACGGTATAATGTGGCACCAAATGCAAAGACATCGCTTTTTGCGCCTGGTTGTCCATATTGGGTTTCGCCTTGTTGTTCTGGGGGCGCGTAATCCAATGTGCCAAAAATGCTTTGCGCCAATAAACTTTTATTACTACGCTGTGTCGTCTCAGCGGCTTGTTTTTTTAAAGACACCGCAACCCGCGCCAAACCAAAATCAATGATTTTCACGGTTAACTGTTTGTCAGTCTTCTTTAATAACAGATTCGCAGGTTTTAAATCAAGATGATAAACACCGGCTTTGTGGGCAACTGTCAATCCTTGGGCAATTTGTATCGCCACCGCTAAACCGGTTGCTAAATCCATCTTATTATGTTGGGCTAACCAAGCCTCGCCATCTAACGCCCCCGCAATATACTCAGTCACAAAATACGGTTTTTGTTGACGATGCGGATTAACATAACCATAACTTAGCGTTTTCGGCACATAACCACTCTTCAAGTTACGCATAATTAAGACTTCTTTAAAAACTTCCTCACGCCGCCCTTTTCTGGCAGCCCAAAAACACTTCACCACAACCTTATTTTCTCGCCATTCATCGTGACACAAAAACACACAACCCATACCGCCCGCACCCAACAAACCTTCAATCGGATATTTCTCAATATCATGCAAGGCATAATCGGTATCAATAGCTATCGCTGCTTGTAATTCGGCTAACGCTTCGGGGTATGCCTTGCGCCGTAACAACGTTTGAAATAAATTAAAACAAGCGCGTGCTGTATCCGCTTGATTTGTAGCAAGTTGTTTGGCTTGACGAAATAACCGCTCCGCTTCCGCCACATCGCCTGTCGAAGAAACGATACTCCCAGCCATATTGGTTAATTGATAAGCCGGCACTGAAAAACCGTCAAGATTTTGGAAATCTTGCAATTCTTTGACTCTCGCCACCGTTTTTTGGACCAATTCAAGGCTATGCTGATTGTAATAAGTAAATTCATCATCGGCTTTAACGTGTGCCGATAAATCAAAACGCCCCATGAAATCAGTCATCAATTGCTTTAATTCATTGACTTCCTTGGAAAGTTTTTTAAACCCTCCCTCAATTTGTGTTGGCAACCCGCTAATCGTCTCCAATACTTCCTCAACTTTTTCATCCAACAAACCCGCCCAATTTTCAAAACGCTGTGAAAATTGAACCAATTGTTGTTGGTTTTGTTGCCAAGCCGTTTGTGCCTGTTGTAAATATTGAGGGACATCGTCAACGGTTTTTTGTAACTGTTGTAATTGTTGGGTTAATTGATTAGCTTTAATAAAGTCTCCCGATTGAAGGGCTTGCATCGCGTTTGCATTTTGCACATCCAATTGCTGCTGAAACAAAGTTAACAATTGTGTTTGTGCCAACTTTATATCACGGACATCTGTCCATAATCCGGCTTGTTGCAATGCGGTAAAAGTTTTTTCCGCCCTGCTATCTTTACGCAATAATTGCCGAAAGAAAAACAAAATGGCATTACCCAATAATTCTTTGTGGCGGAGAAAATTTTCCAAGGTTTCATCTAAAGGCGCGACATCGCGTAAGTGTGCTAAGACTAAATCTGTTATCGCTAATGTACCTTTGTGATTAATGATATCGGCTAACTCGGTATCGGAAAGTACTGTCTCCTCAGCCTCAAAAATAGGGGGAGCTTTGGAAAGTTGTTGAATATTTTCAAAGAGTTGTTTTCGTAGGGCTGACAAAGTTTCGCTTTGAACGCCAGACTCACTGGCAAAGGATTGTAGATAATGTTGTTCAATTTGATCCGAAAATCCGCGAGTAAGTTTTGAGTGAGTTAATTTTTTTAAAAATGCCAGTTTCTGCTCAGGCGTAGTTAAGCCAGCACTAATCGCACCAAGGGCATAACCATAACTGGTTTGAAAAGCTTTAGCGATTTCATTGGGCGTAAAAGTAAAATATTCCTTAAGAATAGAAACCGCCTGATTGCCTCCCACCATATCAGCGAGGATAGAGACGATGGGGCTATCAAGTAAAGCACTGAGACTGGTTTTAATGACTTTTTTTAATGACATAATTTTGTGGGAGTAGTTATAGCAATGGTGAATGGTGAATGATTATTTAGTATAATTATCAATTACTTAAATTATATAAATGTACTTGATGCAACAGGGAAACCCTATATCTTAGGTGATTTCCAGAAAAGAATATAGCACAATTTAGTGTAAAATATTTCTCACCCACACTGATATCAGGTACAAGTCCCCGCTTTAATTAACTGATGTTACGCACTGCACTTCCAAAAGTGAATATTGGAGTGCAAAATTTATTTTGCAAAGGTTGCACTCTAGTTGGCAAAATAAATTTTGCACTCCTGTTTGGAATCTATCTGCGTAACATCAGTAATTAAGGAGGGGATTTAGGGGAAGTTATCGAGAAACGCTATAATTCTGCAAAATTATATTATGATTACATTAAATGAAAAGACACTTATTCAGATTGAACCTGAGTTCCAAAATTTGGCACTCTATAATTACGCTGTATTTACATCATTTTTAACACAAAATGGTAGTGCAAAAAAATTTGAGTACCATTTAGAAAGGCTTAATCGTGATTGTAGTGCTATATTTGGCACACATCCATCTGAAGAACTTATAAGAAAAAATATCCGTCACTTTTTAACTAATTTTGAAAGTTTGGACAGTGTTATTGTGAGGGTCACAATTTTTCCTAAAAAGTTTTCATTAGCACATCCGGGAAATATACAAGGACTAAACATTCTGGTTACAGGACATTCACATGGTTCTGTAAGTGGAAAAGTTCCGCTTAAACTCTTAGTAGTTGATACTCAACGTACTATGTGGTCTCAAAAAACCACCAATATGATTGCAAATTTGAAGGCAAGGGCTATAGCTCAAAAGCAAGGATATAATGATGTTGTATTATCAAGTGATAATTTAATTACCGAAGGAGCAACATGGAATATTTTTTTTCTACAAAAGGAAAAACTTATTACACCACCAATTCAAGATGGTTTGCTCCCCGGGATAATTAGAAAAATCGTATTAGAAAATATTTCACAAACCAGTGTGGAATTGAAAGAAGAAAGTGTGTATGTTTCTTCCTTAGAAAATTTTGATGGTTGCTTTATTACTAATGCTGCTATTGGAATAGCTGTTGTAGGATCAATCAATGAATTTAGTTATAAAACAGAATCTGAAATTATCAAACAAATAAAGGAGGTATACACATCTATTCCATTTGATAATATCTGATTGTAACAGATTTTGGGGACACCCCCCTAACCCCCCGTACACGGGTGGAAGCAAACATCATTCGACACTTTGCTTTTTCTATTTTGGGACTTCCCCCTGTGTACGGGTGGAACCAAACATCATTCGACACTTTGCTTTTTCTATTTTGGGACTTCCCCCTGTGTACGGGTGGAACCAAACATCATTCGACACTTTGCTTTTTCTATTTTGGGACTTCCCCCTGTGTACGGGAGGTTAGGGGGGTGTCCCCAAAATTCGTTATAATCAGGATAATATTTAGATTTTTAGGGATCACAAGAAGCTATTATTCCCGTAACGAACTATTTTCGCATAACAATTGTCATAACAAACTGAGAATCAGTCGTTAGTGGTAAAGAAAGTGGCATTAATTCTATTTCATAACGATATTCAGTGCCGATTATCTTGAGTTCTGGGAGATAAATACGTTTATTATGAGAATCGAAATAATGAGAATGGCTGATTATCGGAGAAAAATTAACCAGTTTATATATAAACACTGATTCTGGATAAATTTTCTGCAATTTAGCAGTATAAGTTTCCGTTGCTGAGATTGTGATTTTAGGTAATGTCAGCGTACCTGTGCCAAAGTCAAGATAAGCAACATCATCGGTTATCTGTTGTTTGCCTTTATGAACATCACTTTCTCCAATAAATCCATTGCCAAAATTAAGTGTCCAAATAGCAAACCAACGATTGATACTCAATAAATCCCCATGTGTTACCAGTCTAATATTTTCATAAAATTCAGCTAACTCTTTGTTCTCAATCTTATTTTTATTTTGCTTAACACTTTCATAATAACCTTGTGGTATGTCGCGCCAAAAATGCCCGATTCGCCAAAGGTGAAGTTGTGGGGATAATCTTGCCAATAACGGATCGGTTAATGCTAATGGTGAAATAATATGTAACCCTGCGCCCGCATAAAATCCCAAAAATCCAACCCCTGCCCGTACAATGACCGCATTTTTACCTTTCCATATTGATTTGCCTTCAATAGCCCAGCCGTGATTTGGCATTTTAGTAGCTGAGTTTATCACTCTCAATAAACCGGTGTGCGGATAATAAACCCCTCTTTCATCAGCAATTCCTTCTGAAAAATCTGTTCTATCATATTCTACGCCACTTAATATCGGGGGATTGGGTAACAAAACAATAAACAGTAAAAAAATAATAGCTAATATTGGTACATTAAACCGACGAATTTGATGCCAAGACAATGGATATTGAGACAACGTAATAACAGCAACGAATAGAGAAGCGGTTAAAAATCGCCCACTCATAAAATCGCCTCCCACTCGCACTGTGTAAATAACCGATAATAAAATACCTAAAACGAGTGGTAATAGTCTCCATTGTTTGGTTAGAAATGGTAACAAAAAGGCAAACCCAATTGTTGATAAGGTAATGGGATCCTTTGACAACGAATTTTTAAGATAGTTAATACCCTGTTGCATTAATTCATAGCTTGGTAATCCGGTATTCAATTTGGCATAAGCAGTATTGGGGAATAAAAATCCATAATAAATCAGAGAAAATAGCTCCCAAACAAAAAAGGGGAGAAACCCCACAAACATTAAACCCACTGTTTTCCAAGCACGATTTTGCCACAATACTAAAAAAAGCGTTGGAATAAATAAAAGTATGGTATCCATCCGATTGAACATTGCTAGAGAGGCGATTAAAGCCAACAGAAAAATCGTTTTTTTAGTACCACTTTCTGCTTTCAAATACACCATGAAAAACAAAGCAATAAAGAAATAAGTCAGCGGGTTTTCTAAACCAGAGGTTGAATAGTCAATAAAAGCATTAGAAAAAATAAGAATAATCAACGCAAGTAAAGCAGAAAAACGAGACTTAGCTATTTGAAATACCAGTAAATAAACACTCATCAACGATAACACAATAGAAACCGCAATACTGGTAAAATACATTTCTTGAGTCACAAAGTAAAACCCTGAAAGTAGGAACATCCAGAGGGGATTAGTATAAGTTTGTACCCTTTCAGCCACATTCCACCGCAAACCGTAGCCATTAATAAAATTATCAATGGTACGAAATGTAATATAAGCATCATCACAAAGCCACGCCGTGCGAATTAACACAACCGCAAATAACCCCATGAAAATTATCTGTAGAATTTTTAAAAACGTCAGTTGGTGAGTTTCTAATAAATGAAAAATCATAATTAATATTATTTGAAATAATTATTTTTAAATTGAAATTGTTATTAACTGATGTTACGCAGATAATTTCCTTTCTTTCAAATTCCCATACCCCCCTAACCCCCCGTACACGGGTGGAACCAAACATCATTCGACACTTTGCTTTAATTTTTCTATTTTGGGACTTCCCCCTGTGTATGGGGGTTAGGGAGGTGTCCCCAAAATTCGTTATAATCAGCTAAAAGCGCAACCCATCGCAAAATAAATTTTGCACTCCCTGTAGAGACACACGGCTGTGTGTCTCTACTTATAGCGTCAGGTACAAGTCCCCGCCTCAATTTAAGGAAGGGATTTAGGGGAAGTTGTACTTTATCCAATCGGGAAACGCTATATCATTACAACTGCGCTTGCAAATTCTCCACAAACACTTTTAAATCAATCGGATAATTTTCAATCTGTTTGTTTTTCAAATATAAACGCGCAAATTCGTTGGCTTGTTGAAAGACGGTGAGAGCGGGTTCTTCGTGGGAGCGTTTACTCAGGATTGTTTTTATGAGTAATCGTCTATCCCAACTTTTAGGGTGATGTCCTAATAACCAAAAGCCTCGATTTCTTAATTTTTTCTCCACATAACTGGGAATCAATTTATCTTGATATTGAGTAAAGGTGAAATAATCCTTTTCAGAAAGGATTAATGCTTGAGATGAAAAGGAGGAATGACTGTTATCCACACACCCTAACATTTTATAAATCACCGAATAACCCTGTTCTAGTAAAGGTGTACCAGATAAGGTTTCACTAGAACATTGCTGAATTTCCGTTTTATCCGAATAGTCAAGAAATAAAATATCCGTATCCTTTTTTTCTGCATGATGAGATAGCACCACAAATTTTTTCTGATGCGTTTTAAAGGTTTCTTCTAACAGGGTGTCATACGTTGCGGAAATCAGGAGTAGCGGTTTTTCAATCTGCGCTAACAATTGATAAAGTTTGGTTGAATGAGATGTTTTTGGTGCAACTAAAGTTTGTAACTTATCACACAATGATTGTCGCCCAAATTGATTATTCATGTCGATATAGTCACAAATACTCGGAAAATCGCCATTAAAATCAGGATAATGTACATAATCGGCTAAATCGGCTACGATTTGTTCACAGGATAAAGTGTGTTCACAAAGACTGGACAATAAATCTCTGCCTAAAAAAATCACAATATCACCGCGTTGTAAACGTGTCGCTAACGCTTGATAATCGGGTGTATCAGTATTTGTCTTAACTGCTTGCTGATCCAAACTTGACCAAAAATCGACCAAATCCTCCGCAGAGACTTCTTGGCTTAAAAATTGTTCGATGATATTTAACAGTGTTTCAGTTTCATCATCCACTATCCCTTTTTTCATTTGCCTTAAACGTGTACTTATTTTCACATAAGTAGCTCCCAACACTTTAAAATGTTTATTCAAACGATTTAGGACATCAATTGCCCGATTTTTTAAATCAATTTTTTCCTCTATTTCTTGGATAGCTTGTGAGACTTGAATATTATCGGGAGCCAGTGTTTGGATTTTTTGCCATTGTGCCAGTGCTTGGGAATACGCTTGGTTGCGTTCTAAACCCCGCGCCTCATCTATTTCTAAACTAAGCCACTGAGCCTCAACCTCTTTAATCTTGGTTTCTAATTGATTGAGCTGATGACTTAAAGGGATTTTATCCCCCTCACTGAGTACATTTTCTCGTTGGTTAAAAACGGCTTCATACTGTGTTGTTAAATTTTCTTTCCTTTTTTCAAGGAGTTGTTTTTTATTAGGCGTAAATGTTGAATTAGACATTATAGTTGACTCAATTCATTTTCGGTTTGCTTAATCTGATTTTCCAATTGTTCAAGCTGCATGTCAAGGGGAAATTTATCTCCCTCATTTAATGTCGCCTCGCGTTGAGTAAATACTGCTTCATAGCGTTGTTGGAAACTCGCTAATCGTTTTTCCAGCAACGCTTTTTTCTTTGTCTGAAAGGATGATGAAACTGGCGTTTGCGCCTTCTGCTTCTCTTGCAATAACCCCCGTTCCTCAAGTAATTGTTGGAGATGGTTAAGCCCTTGTGGATATTGTTCAAGAAAATCAATCAATTGATGTGATGCATCGGCAGGTGTGCCATTGATATCAATAAAACTTAAATCGTAATCATATTTGCTTTTCAAATAAAAACAAATATCATTAAACAACGGTTTAGTGAGTTGTTTGAGACGCGCATAGAAATCTATTGAAGATTTATGTATAGATAATGTGTCCTTTTCATCATTCTGTTTACTGGAAAAAGGCTTACTTTTTAAAAGCTTGACAACAAACACAGCCGCAACATCAGCCGCATAAGCTTGCCATTCATCGTTTTTATCCGGATTTGCCCAATCGCAAATACCTTTAACCATGAAAAAATCGGGGCATGATTCTGCGGTATAAGCAGCAAGTGCTGTGCCATAACCTTCCATTTCAATGCCCGCCAATTTTGTCCAATGATTTTGTAACTCGGAGACAGTTTTAGTATCGGCAATAACTTTTTCGCCAGAAGCAACAATACCCCAATGAATTTTGGGAATAACGCGCCCCTCTTTACCATCAGGGCGTGGAATAGTGGATGCTAAAACCCATTTCTCGTCGGGAAAGTTTCGTACTGCCTCAACAAAAGCATGTGTTGAGCGCAATACATCATAACGTCGTTCTACACCAGTATTTGTTAATTTTCCTGATTCATACCCAACAATTTGCTCAGCCGCGATTAAATCTCCCAAATAACGTTCATCTCCATTTTCTACGCCACCTGTAATTCCAACCAAAATAATCAGACTGGGGTTCCAAACATCAATGGCTTGTGTCGTTGCAATACCAGCTGCAACATTACCCATTTTACCTTGGCAAAGTAAAACAACTTGATAAGCACTTTCCGCATTATCGTGACGCAAATTGGATTTGTAAATAATACGGTTTGTAGTGTGCACTTTTTCGGGAGCATCCAAATAACGCAAAACGGCATCCCGTTCTTTGTCAAGTGCGGTTATAATAACAATATCTGCTGATTGTTGATTTATCATTTTATGTCTCGGAATAAAGCATGTTAATGAGTTCTAGCGATTTCATCAGTAGCTATTCTTATGTAACTGATGTTACGCAGAAAACTTCAAAAGCGAATACTGGAGTGCAAAATTTATTTTGCGAGGGGTTGCACTCTAGTTGGCAAAATGAATTTTGTATTCCAGTTTGGAAGATATCTGCATAATATCAATCAATAATGCAAAATCTCTACTGCCATACTAAGTTTCCTCGTCTAAACAAAATTGCTTTGCCTCCCCCGTAAAATTCCCCACCGATAAAAAAGCGGGCAAAACCTTCTTTTCAGCAAAAAGAAGCTTATAAGTTTCCATCTTTTCCCAAAAAACCGCCACATCCTTGAGATTGGTTTTATAGCGTTTTCCGATTGCGTCAGGTACAAGTCCCCTCTTTAATTAACTAACCTTTACCCACAAGTCCCCAGCGGTTTTTGGAGTCCAAACCTTCAGGTTTGGGTTTTTGGAGTCCTTCGCTCTTGCCAAACCTGAAGGTTTGGACTCCATCGCTCTTGCCAAACCTGAAGGTTTGGACTCCAAAAATTGCTCTAGGTACTTGTGGGTAAAGATTAGTTAATTAAGAAGGGGATTTAGGGGAGGTTGTACTTTATCCAATCGGAAAACGCTATAACTTGTTTGTTTCTGATTTCAATTAAAACCACCCGCCCACAATAAAGCACAATAATACTCAATTGCTAAATCAGGATACCAAATCTTATTTTCATCAAAAGAAAAATAAAACGGAATTACTAAACCATTTTCACTCCAGACTTGATTAAAAATACGTTGTACGATGGCGGTTTTGCCACTTTTGCGCCGTGCTAGAATTACTCTGGATTTTGACAGTCGTCTTGGGATATTCTTAAGCCATTTATTTAACAGGCGAAATTCTTTTTCACGCCCCACAAATAAATCCGGATCGCCGATTTTTTCTGATAAGGGATATTGCATGTTGTTTTTCCTTTTAGTTATCAGCTGATGTTACGCACTGTACTTCAAATAATTTTAGGGACACCCCCCTAACCCCCCGTACACGGGTGGAACCAAACATCATTTGACACTTTGCTTTAATTTTTCTATTTTGGGACTTCCCCCTGTGTACGGGGGGTTAGGGGGGTGTCCTCAATTTTGCACTCCAGTTTGGAAGCTATCTGCGTAACATCAGTTATCAGTTAGAACACTCTCCCACACCACCCGTTCAAAACCTAACGCCACCACGCTTATCATAAGCAATTGTAAGGTGTTTTCATATTTGCGGTTCAAGCGTTTTTGATAGTCAAGCAATTGTGTTTTTGCTTCATTGAAATTTTGTTGTACCAACGTTAGTGCTTTTATCTCGTCTTGACTCATTTCTCTCACCTTCTCTCCCGTTAAATCTGCTTTGCCTAAACTGACATACTTAAATTCCAGTAAAAAGTTTTTAAGGTTCGATTGTCGTTGTTCCGGGCGCAAAATTATCGTTAAATCGGCATAACGTCGCTCTAATTCCGTTTCAGAATCCATGATATAAAAAGTATCATCAAAAAGCACTGTTAAAAAAGCGGTTTTAATGGTTAATTCATTGGCTTGTTGATAATCACGATTATCAAAAGCTTTGAAATAATGCTGTTCCATAAAATCACAAATCGGTTGCAAGTCTCCCGTTTTATAAAACTGTCTCGCCAAAAGTTGGGCTTGGTTTTGCTCAAGCTTTTCAGGGAGGAACAAGTCTTTGAGCTTGTCAACATATAGCTTTCGGATCACCAAATTAGGCACTTTAAAAACCATTTCTTTCCATTCGTTTTCACCATTTAAGGTTAAAATCCCAAAGTAATACAGCAATGAAACCATAAATTGGGTGTCTTTAACTGACTTGAACATATCTTCAACCCCAAAACCAGAAGCCAATTGCTTAAGACTTAAAGGTGGATTTTCATTCAAAGCTTGGACAATCACTTCTTCACCATAAGGCAAATTTGAAATATAAGTCAATTTTCCCTTATCCATCGCCAAGTTATTATCCAACAGTTGTTCTGGAAATTGGCAATCTTGTTGGAAATTTTTCAGAAAATAAAGGGCCAAAATTGGATTATAGACAAATTCTTTGGCGGGTTTGCTAAAACGATAACCATCATAAAAAGTTCGCATAAGCCGAAGAGCTTGTTGAACTTTGTCTTTAGGAAAATCACATTCAAAAACAATTTGTGTCAATGCCTTTTCAATTTCTGAGTCCAAAAAACCACACAAATCATTAAATTCACGCCGCAAATAAATATGCTCCGCCACATTGTAACCACTGCTCATATCACTCAGTACAACAGGTGAGACACCCGTCACAAAAGTCCGTTCCAAACCATTGCCACTGGCAGCAGTTTTAACCGCTTTAAAGAGTGCTTTGACAGCACCGGTTCCTGACAGTAAAGCCTGATAACGGCTTTCCCTCTCTTGTTGATGAGCCATCATGAGTTCATTGGCGAAGTTATCGTATTCATCAATCAACAGATAAAGACGATAAGGCGTTTTTTTAATGAACCTCAATAAAGATTGAAAAGAAGCTTGTGCATTTGAGGGATAAATTGAAACAGAACCCTTCAACAGAGATTGGTAATTATCCGCACAATTTTGAATGCATTCATTGATATAATCCGTCAAATGTTGACTAATTTGTTTCACATCACCTTCAGGGCTCACCGCCGAAAAATCCCACGTCATCACAAAATATTTATTGTGGTTAGGGGTTGGATTTTTGCCAATGGCTAAATGCCCAAATAGCTTTTCAAATTCCTCTGCTTTTGCGATGTCGTAATAATTTTCCAGCATGGATAAAAGAAGACTTTTCCCAAAACGGCGCGGGCGCAGAAAAATCAATTCTCTCCCAAAATCTTCAATCACTCGAATATGATTGGTGCGATCCACATAAAAATAGTTTTCGGTGATTAAGTCATAAAAATTGCGTAAACCATAAGGAAATTTGAGCATGATTTTTTACCTCATTCGTTTGAAAACATTAATAATTATAGCATTAATAATGAATTGAGTACAATGATAGAGTACAACGAATATTAAAAACCACAACGAATAAAACTATAGAGGGCTACCAACTTAAGCCGCGACACTTTTAAATTCAAATGCTTACAAAGTTGATGATTTTAAGCAAGTAATGTGCCTTAATTTTTCTTGAGAAACTCCCCTATTTCAGTATAGTTTCAGCGGGAACAAATATTGCAAAGAACAAGAAATATGCCATTTAAATTTAAGCAAAAATACTATTGTTTTTGTCGCGGCTTAAGTTGGTAGCCCTATAGAGTACTTTGAATTAGAAAAACCACACAACGAAATAGAGCAAGTCGGGGTTTTATTCGTTGTTATTTTTTCAAATTCGTTGTACTCAATTCGTTGTACTCAATTCGTTGTGCT
>JAUCGK010000344.1 GCA_030378085.1 Candidatus Parabeggiatoa sp. HSG14 | reverse complement strand
ATAAGTATAAAGAGAGTGAAGCACGATTTCATTCTTTAATTGAATCTACTAATGATTGGGTTTGGGAAGTAGATAAAAATGAGGTTTACACTTATGCCAGTCCCAAAATTATAAAGATATTAGGATATAAACCTGATGAATTGATTGGTAAAAGACCTTATGATTTGATGCCCTCTGAAGAAGCTAGACGTGTTCGTGAAAGATTTAAGAAAATAATCGACACGGGCAAACCCTTTACTGCGCTCACAAACACCAATATCCATAAAGAGGGAAGACACGTTATTCTTGAAACAAATGGTGTTCCATTTTTTGATGTTAATGGAAACTTGATGGGATTTATCGGAACTGATAGAGATATCACCAAACGTAAACAAGCTGAAGTTGCCCTTCAAAAAAGTGAGGAAAAATTTCGCAATTTAATTGAAAACATTAATGACTGGTTGTGGGAAATCGACGAAAATAATATTTTTACCTACAGTAGTCCCCTATCACACAAGTTACTAGGCTATAATTCTGATGAATTAGTCGGTGTATCAATGTTTGACTTAATTTCCAATGATGATGTGTTACAAGTCAAAGAAACGTTAAAGTATAGTGCAGAAACGGGCGATCCTTTCGTAGATATGGAAAATATCGTTTTCCACAAAAATGGTACAGAGATTTTTATGGATACCAGTGGCACACCGATTTTCGATTCTGATGGTTGTTTTCGTGGCTATCGCGGTATCGGGCGTGACATCAGAGAACGCAAATTAGTGGAAGATGCATTTATTAAAGCAAAACGCTCACTGCGTGCCAGAAATATTTGCAACAACGCGCTCATCCACTCAAGCACCGAAGCACAATTCTTATTAGAAATATGTCGATTGATGGTGGAAACTTTGGGATATCGCTTTAGTTGGGTGGGATTTGCTAAAGATGACGTGATGAAAAACGTAAAACTGATCGCACAGTTTGGTTATGAAGAAGAAGATTTAGAAACACTGAATATTACTTGGGCTGATACTGAAATGGGATGTGATATTATAGCTATGGCTATTCGCACTGGTGAATTCTCTATAGCACAAAATATACTGGAAAATTCTAAGTTTAAATTGTGTCGTACCCATGCACTTAAACAAGGTTATGCTTCCGTTATTGTTTTACCTCTACTTGCTAACAAGAAAATTTTTGGGGTGCTTAATGTTTATTCTATAGAATCTAATGCTTTTGATGATGATGAGATTCATTTATTACAAAGTTTGACAAATGATCTTGTATACGGGATTACAGCTTTACGAGATGCGGCTGAACGCAAACGGGCAGAAGAAACATTAAGACAAAATGAACGTTTTCTCCAAGATGTCTTTGACGCGATTCAAGATGGAATTCGCGTTTTAGATCGTAATTTCAATGTTGTCCGAACCAATGCATGGATGGAAAAAATGTATTCTTCGCTAAAACCGTTAGATAACAAGAAATACTATACAGATTATCAGAATGAGTTATCTTCGCATTCATGCTGTCCATCTCCTATATCTATTAAAACAGGTAAAACACATAGTGAAATTGCACCTTATCCATCCGCCGAAAACCCGATAATGTGGAATGAAATTACCACATTTCCTCTCAAAAATGATGAGGGTGTTGTGACAGGCATTATTGAATACATCAAAGATATTACAGAACGAAAACAGGCAGAAATGGTTTTAGAAGAATATAATCGCACCTTAGAACGTGAAGTTGAGGAACGTACAGAAGCCGTCGTAGAAAATAATGCCTTGATGTATGCGACCTTAGAATCAACTGCAGATGGTATTTTAGTTGTTTCTAATGAAAGAGAGGTATTACTCTATAATCAAAAATTTATTGATATGTGGAACATTCCTACAACCATTATAAATGAAAAAGATAATTGGGAAATGGTTAGTTTTGTGTCACAACAAATGAAAGAACCTGAACAGTATATTTCCAAAGCCAAACAAGTGCGAAGTCATCCAGATACAGAACATTATGATTTGTTAGAATTTAAAGATGGTCGATTTTATGAACGTTATTCAAAACCATATCAATTAGATAAAAAAACAGTGGGACGTGTGATGAGTTTTCGTGATATCACTCAACGTAAACAGGTGGAAGAAGCTTTGCGGAAAAGTGAACACAAATATCGAAGTATATTAGCCCATACTTCCGAAGGCTATTGGTTGATGGACGCTAATTCTAAAACATTAGAAGTCAATGAGTCTTTATGCCAAATGCTTAACTACACCCAAACGGAAATGATTGGAAAAACGCCGTTTGAATTTGTTGATGATGAAAACCGAAAGATATTTAAAAACAAAATGAGGCAGCGACAGAAGACTCATCAACGTAGTTATGAAATCAATTTGATGACGAAGCATGGAACAACTATTCCTACTTGGTTTAATGCCACAACTATCATGGATGACGTAAACAATCTCATTGCTTCTTTTGCGTTCATCACCAATCTAACGGAACATAAACGCACAGAAAAAACACTCGCACAAGCTAAAGAAGCAGCAGAAGCAGCCAGTCGAGCAAAAAGTGAATTTTTAGCCAACATGAGTCATGAACTCAGAACTCCACTTAATGGAATTTTAGGTTTTGCACAAATTCTTCAACATGATAAAACGTTAAACTCCCAACAAATTGATGCTATTTGTACCATTCAACAATCCGGCGAACATCTGTTAACCTTACTTAATGATATCTTGGATATGTCTAAAGTTGAAGCAGGGAAAATGGAATTAAATTTCAATTGTTTTCATTTTCATCATTTTCTCAGGAGTATTGCTGATATTATTCAGATTCGCGCTCAACAAAAAGGCATTATTTTTACGATTGAATTTTCAAAAGATTTACCAATAGCTGTGAATAGTGATGAGACCAGATTACGCCAAATATTGGTTAATTTGCTGGGTAATGCTATTAAGTTTACAGATCAAGGTCAAGTGATTTTTAAAGTAAATTCTCTTAACATCTCTAATAGCATTCAATCCGCAAAAATGGAAAGGAAAATCCATTTTCAGGTTGAAGATACGGGACATGGCATTGCCCAAGATGAATTAACGACTATTTTTCAACCCTTTCATCAAGTGGGTGATCACAAACGTAAAAGTGAAGGAACTGGATTGGGTTTACCCATTAGTAAAAAACTTGTAGAAATGATGGAAAGTACTCTAAACCTCAAAAGTACTCTTGGTAAAGGGAGTACTTTTTGGTTTGATTTAGTATTGTCTGAAGAGAGTGGATGGCAATCTGTTGATAACACCTCTAAACGATCTATTATAGGATTTAAAGGAAAACCTTATCGAATTTTGGTGATAGATGATCAAGAGGCTAATCGTATTTTACTAACCCATTTACTGTCACCCCTTGGTTTTAATGTGTCCGAGGCTGTAAATGGTCAAGATGGCATTAAAAAAGCTTTATCTGAACCGCCTGATCTAATTTTGATGGATTTAATCATGCCTGTGATGAATGGTTTAGAAACTACTCGTAAAATACGCCAATCCTCAGAACTAAAAGAAATTGTAATTATTGCTGTTTCAGCCAGTGCATTTAAAAAACATCAAGAAGACAGTATAGCTGCGGGTTGTAACGATTTTATTGCCAAGCCTATACAAACAGATGATTTACTTGATAAGTTGCGTAAATATTTGAACTTAGAGTGGATATTTTATGAACCTCCTACTTTAGAAACAAGTAGTTTACAAACTAAAGAACAAATGGAATCTATGGTTGGTCCTCCTATAAAAGAAGCTAAAATACTCTATAAACTTGCTATGCAGGGTAATGTGGACGGCATCATTGAACAAGTAACACAATTAGAAAAAAATGATAGTAAATATCAACCTTTTGCAACAGAATTGCGGCAACTCGCCAATGAATTTAAAATACGGAAAATTCGTGAATTGGTCAAACACTATTTATAGACTTTCAGAAAACGGAACCCAATTGACGCAAAAATTTTTGCCTTGATTTGGTAAATTCCCAAGATAAATCTTGGACTCCAAATAACAAAAAAATAACAAATTTTAAAACTTACCGTTCTCTATCGGTTCATAATTGCAGTTTCGATTAAATCTACAAAAGTTGATCTTAACAAACTATATAAAAAATATAGAATATAGCGTTTTCCGATTGCGTCAGGTACAAGTCCCCTCTTTAATTAACTAATCTGTACCCACAAGTACCTCGTCTTTTGGAGTCCAAACCTTCAGGTTTGGCAGTTCGCGATGGAGTCCAAACCTTCAGGTTTGGCAGGAGCGAAGGACTCCAAAAATACAAACCTGAAGGTTTGGACTCCAAAAA
>JAUCGK010000343.1 GCA_030378085.1 Candidatus Parabeggiatoa sp. HSG14 | reverse complement strand
CTATTATATATGTTGTAGAGACGCGATGCTCGCGTCTCTAAATGCTCGATAGAAGCCAGCAATAAGGTTTACATGTCATTTATAAACAAACATCGGGGGTAAATAATTCCATGAATATTTACAACGCGAGCAGAGACGCGAGCATCGCGTCTCTACAAATCTATCAAAATCTTTTTTTTAAGGATAAGGATTAGCTTTAAAACATTACAGCGGGTTGCTCCCTGCTCCCAACACTGAAGAAGCGTTGTGCGTAACATGAGTTATATAACTACAAAGATTATTTACTGATTTTACGTAGATAGCTTCCAAACTTTCGTTTCAAATTCATTTTGCCAACTAGAGTACAACCCTTTGCAAAATAAATTTAGCACGAAGATATTCACTTTTGGAAGTGCAGTGCATAACATCAGTTATTGAATATAGAATTTTTTTCTTGAAAACGAATATCTTCATTTCATAGATTTTAGCCGAGTTGAGGTCTCACATTTTTTATGCGTAATAAAAAAGTGCAAAAAAACCCTAAAGCCCGCAATAATGCTGCACATGCATCACTTCAAAGTTATTTTGATAGAATTTCTCATAGCCTTGATGATAGGGTTAGTGAATATGTGCAGATGAAAAAATATGTCCGAGTTTATGAGGAATCTAAAAAGCTTTTAGAAATTGAAAAAGCCGTTAATATAGCTGCTGGAAGCATCTATGAAATCAATGTTGACAAAAAATTAGATGTCGATGGTATGAAGCAACTAATACAATCATTAGAGGGGAAAAATAAAGCGTTAAAATCTTTTTTACAGAAAAAACCTCCATCATTACAAATCAAATTAATCACGCAAGTTTCTAAAAATATTGTCATAATTATTAATCATATCTTGCGAGTCAATAAACATATCGCTAGAGTTAATGAAGTAGTTCCTGTTCTTAAAGCACTTCTTAAAATGCAGGAAAAAGAAGACAATTATGAAAATGATCCTATTCTCATAGAAATTAGCAATGCTTTAACAGTTAATATTGATGAGCCCAGTTTAGCCGAAATAAAGATAACATTAGAAAAAGAAAGAATCGACTTGTCTCAATATAATGCCAAGCTTAATTTTGAACAGATGAATGACGTGAGTGATAAATTAGTTGGGCTGCTCAATGATAAATTATTGTTAATAATTGGTGTAACTGAATTTATACTAGCGGGTGTTGATGATGATGGTGCTAATGATGCTGGGGCTGAACAAAGATTGCCTGATGAATTGAGAGCACTATTTTTGGCTTCTAGTACTTTAGATATTATTTATCGGACAAAAGAGATAAGAGAAAGTATTAAGATTATCTTTAGTGGCATCAAACTTTGTTTGCAGATTATGAAAAGTGACAAGCTGGAAAGTAAATTTCAATCTTTTTTAAAAGGGGGGGACAACAATGTGTTCGATCTTCTTTCAACAGTTGCCCCCAACGTTTTACAAAGAACGAAAAAAGCGGTTATTGATGTGACACCTGGTTTAGATGCGCTTGAGTTAAAATTAAGATTAGACACACTTGATCTTAACACAGTGGTGAAAATGACTTATGGGTTAATCTATGAAAAAGCAAATCGGATATGGGAAAATCCTTATGATACATAAAATGAAACGCGAAAAATAATTAGTAGAGACACGGTGGACATGTGTCTCTACTGCAGGAAGTGCAGCGTAACATCAGAATTTAAGTCACAGTCAATTTAAAAACTGCATGAATATTATTTTTCACTTGAATTTGGGTTAGCAATCCAGCCACTCAAGTTTTTTTCTGGCACTTCAACTTTTACCCACCAATCTGTTTTGCGTTTAGTGATTTCCGTACCCCACCGTTTTTCTTCATCACTAACTATATCCGGACTCCAACCATTATTTAGATAGTGGAGATTACCGTTATACCACACAACATGCATATCTAAGCCAACGGGTTCTAAATCAAAGAGAACATCTCCTTCTTGCAAAACCAATTTTTGATTATCGTCAACAAGTTCTACTCCATGCTTGACTACTATTTCACCAAACTTTGATGTATGTACTTCACCACTTAAGGCTTGCACAACTTGTTGGGTTTTTAATCCCTCCAGTGCATCCGCTTTGAAAGAAGGTTCGGCGTAAAGTGTTGTGGGTTGCTTGAGTTTCCACTTTCCATAAGCACAGTTATCAACAGGACAAGCCGATTTAACATACGGTAATCTAGGCAGTATTTTTACATAGTCACTATGGGTATAACCAATTATCCCATCGTCTCGTTGAACTTTGTACCATTCGCCAAATATATCTAACACATTGAGGGTTGAACCTTTTTTCGCTTTACCAATGGGTTTAGTATGTTTACCTATGTCTTGACGAATGTTCAAAGTCGCACTTTTTGTCACAACAACACCGACGGTTTTAGGTATTTCTTTGGCATCAAAAATCTCGGCTTTAGTAAACCAGCTAAGTTTAGGCTTTGGGCCTATATTTTGAATTTCTTCCATCCAATTTGACACATATTGACCTTCAGCCCAACGTTCCATAATCACTGTGACTGGCTGTTTAAAGAGAATATGCAAAGCAGGTTGTTGACTTACTTTCTCATTATTGACAGAAAAGGCAAATAAACTGGATTCTGTAAGTACTACCAATAAATCCTTTGAAGGGGAACTAAAGGCATCAACTGCATCAGGGACAAGTTTCTTTATAGTTTGCCAATCAGGATAAAGGGTGTCATTGCCCACTATACTTTTTGGAAGGGCAACTGGTACATCAAACTGTGTGTATCCTCCTTCTTCAATCGGAAAATGTCCTTTAATTACCCATCGTCCTTGATGACGCACAATACCGAAGCTGGCTTCTCCCCATTCTTGATCGTTGCTGTTTTGTGTTTTGTAATCATTTGCAGCACGTTTAAAAGCTTCACTGCCAGACGAGTCTAAGACAGTTGTTATATCAACCGCTTCGAGTTCTTCCAGGGATAACATTTGTAACGCACTACCTGTTGAACCTTCCATGAAACCAGTACACATTTCATTGTGGGTATATCCCACCGACAAATTGTCGTTTCCTATGAACAGGATATTACGAGAAGCATGACCGTTACAATATTCACCAAACGTGGAATCAACGCCTTGTTCTTTAACAAGCAGTGAAACATCAAAAGCATCAATTCCCTCTTGTTCTGCGAGGAAAGGATTAGGTAAAGCATCAGAATCTGGTGCAGCATTAACCCAAATAAAATCCTCACTAAAATCATTATAGATGCTGTGCTTGACATCAAGCCGCCAAAAACCGTCTTCACGCGGTAAAAGCAAATTGGTCCTTTCAGCTGCAAGTTCAACCTCCCCATCTTTAGCACGTATCCAAAAAGTACGATAGGATGAAGGTTGTTGAACACCTTCAGAAACTTTTTTCTCTAAAAGTGAAGCAGAAGCGTCATAATTAGTACCGTAACGTAAACCTAACAACAATCCTGATTCGCTTGCACTCACTGAATTTATAATGGTAAATACTATTGAAATGGCAAACACTTTTATTATCGTGTTCATCAAAATCCTCCTTATTAACTTGGTCTGGGGACATACAAAACAGTCTTCATAAAACCGTTAATTCTATCATTAACTGAACATGCTCGTAACCCTACCATGGGCAATATCAAAAGTATTAAAGTTAATGCATTATTTCTACCGATTTTTAACAGCCACGTATGGGCAGTTCAGCTCCTTTTCTCTTTATTGAACGGTATTGTAGAGATTGTCATACATTGTGGATTCTAACGCTTGTGTCACTTCTCGGCAAGCATTTTATATCAATTAAAAATGAACAGTGATTTATACTTTACACAGTTATAAAGGTGACGTATGAAAATTATTAATTGTAAATTGCGAATTTTGAATGATTTATTTAAATAGCCATTTAATGGTTATTAAATACTTGTTTTTAATTCACAATTTATAATTAACTTGGTAATGTTACATTACATCCAAAATAAATTTTGGAAAATTGGAGTCCAAAATTTATTTTGGAAAAGAGAACTAATATTATAGTTCAATGTGATTTGCTTTTTTTGTTTGAATCATGTTCTTGTATGACATGGTTTAAGAATGATAAAGTGAAAACAATACTTTAATTTACTTGACAATGCCATATTCTAAAAATAATACATCTTTAAGGTTTTTTCTATAAATCTATGATGAAATATGTGCAAACTAACCTAAAACGAAAATAATATGACATTATCAAAATTTATCTTAAATCGTAATAATTTAACTCTAAGATTAAAATATCAATAAAAAATTAAGGTTTTAATATGTTATTATGGAAAAACAATATTT
>JAUCGK010000342.1 GCA_030378085.1 Candidatus Parabeggiatoa sp. HSG14 | reverse complement strand
CTTAATTAACTAACCTTTACCCACAAGTAGGTAAACCTATTGAAATCAATAGGTTTTTGTTATAGGGAGATATCACTAATGAAATTGGCAAAAATTTGTCCTTGTGCTTGGATTTCATGGGTGTTACAACTCTCTATAACCTTACTATTTATACGATTAAATAATTTTTGGGTACTTGTGGGTAAAGGTTAGCCTTAATTAAGGAGGGGACTTGTACCCAACGCAATCGGGAAACGCTATAAGTAACATCAATTAACGGATTTTTGGAATACCAGAAAAGTGTTTTAAAGAATAGCGCTGATAGTTCCAAAAATTTTGTGTGGCCAATTTGAAATTTTCTGATTATACAGATTTTGGGAAAGACGCAAAAATTAAACCCCTTAGCCCATGATAGGAAATCCGAAGGAAGAAAAATATTTACTCTATTGAATTTGAGGGGTATTGTTCCATCCATGTACGGAGGATAGGGGGGTAAAGCCTTATATTTTCTGGTTTCCCAAAAATCCGTTATAATCAGGCATTTTTCTAGTCTGGAATTCTTCGCAGCACTTCAGCGTTTTGTAGTTCAGTACCAGAAATTTACAGCAACAATAATTCTGTATTCATTTTGAATGTACATCTAATAGAATCGCGAAAAATGATGACATTCATTCTTATACACAAAGTAACACAAAGTAACCAAGAGCAGGGTATTATTTTTTATTAACTCTTTGGATAAGCTTTTTCTTAGGTGTTCGTTTAAACCGTTTGCTTGTTTCAGTCGTTTCTGCTACCTCATGGACTTCAATTGGTGCCTCAACTTCGGTAGACTCTGTTGCTGGCATTACTTCTTTCAATTTTAGAATGATACCCGCCAACGGTGGCAAGGTTAAATTTAATGAATAAGGTTGCCCCATCCACTCTATTTCGTTTGTCATAACGAGAACATTACCAACATCACTACCCCCATAATAATGTGAATCAGAATTAAAAATTTCCTGATATAATCCCGATTTTGTGACACCAATTCTGTAATCATGCCGAGGCACTGGCGTAAAATTCAAGATGATAACGACTTCATCATCATCATGACAACGCATATAACTAATTATTGATTGAGCAGAATCATGACAATCTATCCACATAAATCCACGAGCTTCAAAGTCATAATAATGTAATGTGGGTAATTGTTGATACAACTGATTTAAGTCTTTGATTAAGGTTTGAATACCTGTATGAACATCCAAGTTGAGTAAATGCCAATCCAAACTTTCAGCACAATTCCATTCACGCCCATGAGCAAATTCATCTCCCATGAAAAGCAATTTTTTACCCGGATAAGTCCACATATAAGTGTATAGCAAACGCAAATTAGCAAAACGTTGCCAACTATCCCCCGGCATTTTATCAAGCAAAGAATGTTTACCATGTACAACTTCATCATGGGAAAAAGGCAAGATAAAGTTTTCGCTAAATGCGTATAGCATCCCAAAGGTGAGATGTTGATGATGGTAAAAGCGGTGAATGGGTTCTTTAGAAATATATTCCAATGTATCGTGCATCCAACCCATATTCCATTTCATGCTAAAACCTAAACCGCCTAACCATGTTGGACGTGTCACTTGCGGCCAACTGGTTGACTCTTCCGCTATCATCAACGTGCCGGGATGTTCTTTATGGGTAACCGTATTGAGTTCACGCAAAAACGCGATGGCATCTAAATTTTCGTTACCACCATACATGTTAGGCACCCATTCACCTTCATTGCGAGAATAGTCCAAATACAACATAGACGCTACTGCATCCACTCGCAAACCATCAATATGGTATTCTTCCAACCAGTATACTGCATTGGAAATTAAAAAACTTTTGACTTCATGGCGACCATAATTAAAGATTAATGTTCCCCAGTCGCGGTGTTCTCCTTGTCGCGGATCGGCATATTCATATAGTGCAGTACCATCAAACCAAGCAAGCCCATGTGCATCTTTAGGAAAATGCCCTGGTACCCAATCTAATAACACGCCAATATTGTGTTGATGACAATAATCCACGAAATAGCGAAAATCATCTTGGGAGCCAAAACGACTGGTTGGCGCAAAAAAGCCAATGACTTGATATCCCCATGAAGCATCTAGGGGATGTTCTGCAATCGGCAACAACTCAATATGAGTAAACCCTAAATTGATCACATAATCTACTAATTTTTCAGCTAATTGACGATAATTTAAAAAATTGCCATCTATATCACGCATCCACGATCCTAAGTGTACTTCATACACACTCATCGGCATTTTTAACCAATCGTGTTGCGTTCGTTTTTGTAGCCACTTTTCGTCTTGCCAAGGATGTCCTTGCGCGGCTGCCACATAAGTAGATGTTTGTGGTCGATGTTCAAAGCCTTGTCCATAAGGATCAGATTTCAAATAAATATTGCCACTATCGCGATTGCGTATCTCAAATTTATACAAAGCACTAGAACCAATACCAGGAATAAATAACTCCCAAACCCCACTACTGCCACGACCTCGCATGGGGTGACACCGTCCATCCCAACGGTTAAATTCCCCCACGACACTTATTCGTTCCGCATTCGGTGCCCAAACTGCAAACAAAACCCCCGATATATCATTAACTGTATGTAAATGCGCCCCAAAAAAACGATAAGCATGCCAATGTTTACCTTCACTAAATAAATGCAAATCAAAGTCGCTTAATTGGGGGGGGAAACTATAAGAATCATAAATTTTATGAGTATTGCCATCAACATCGTTCCATTTAAATTGATAATATTGAGGAATAATTCCAGCTTTTCCTTGCCATTCAAATAAATCAGTATTGGGAATACGTTTCATTGGCAGATTGCCAGGCATAATCCTTATTTCTGTGACTGCTGGCATAAATGTTCGCACCACTTCGAGTTTACCACTAGGGTGTTTCCCTAAAACGGCAAAAGGATCATGGTGACGAGCATCTACTATTTTTTGTAAATCGGAATTAAGTTGTTGAGCTGAAATAGGCATGGTTGAGTGTTTTCTGTAATGAAAAGTTAATGGTTGACAGAATAACACATTTTGGACTGACTACGAAAAAGCGTTAAAAGTCCGTTTAATTTCGTTCACACAGAAGTGCTGTATAAATAAACACTAAGTTTGACAAAGAAATGTGCTACTTTTTTGATAATGATCTCAATTTGATGTCTATCAATTTTAAATTGCGTCAATTTTAAGTGAAGTCAAAACCTCTACCATATAAAAGTCCATAAAATCAAAATGACTCTACCAAATTGAGATTTTAATGTTGGGAGTTTCGGACACTGGGGTCGTTGAATAGGAATGCTTCACACAAGGGCTGGAGCAAAGGATTGCCCCTACGTAACATGATGATTTGTAGGGGCATACCGATATGGTTGTCCTAATGCCATTTACCAATTTTAATCAATCCCATTCAACGACCCCAGTGCCAAGCCTTCAGAATGGTTTGTGTTGATATACACCGCGTTGTATCAAGAACTCCAATATTTGATCAACACACTCGTCTACGGTTCGATTACCCGTTTCTATCACTAATTCGGCATCAATGGGTTCTTCGTAGGGTGATGAAATTCCAGTAAAGTATTTTATTTCACCGGCTCTTGCCTTTTGGTATAAACCTTTAACATCACGTTCTTCACATATTTCCACAGAACAATGGCAATAAATTTCAACAAAATCTTTTCCTACCAAATTTCTAGCCTTTTCACGATCTGCTTGAAAAGGAGAAATAAAAGCAGTTAGGACAATAACACCCGCTTCAACAAATAAATTAGCAACTTCACTAATACGACGGATGTTTTCTATTCTATCTTCATTTGAAAATCCTAAGTCCCCACTCAAACCATGACGTACATTATCACCATCAAGCACAAAAGTACGATAACTCATTTGATAAAGCCTTTCTTCTAAAGCATGAGCTAACGTTGATTTGCCAGATCCAGATAAACCTGTAAACCACAATAAAACACTTTGATGGTGATTAAGTTCGGCTCTACGTTGACGTGTCACAGTAGCATGATGCCATACGGTGTTACTACTTTTAGGGGGAGAGGTCACTATAAGAACTCCTAATTCAGTTGTTAGTTATATCAGTTATTTAATTCTATGCTTTTTTTTGCACAAAATTTTACGTGGAAATCAGTTATTAGATTATCAACCAAGAATAATCGAAACAACATTTGCCTAAATTATTAACTTATTGTTATTTTCAATACCTTCATCAATTGTCCTACTAAATCAATACCTTCGCCAATTATCCTACTAAATAAGACGGTTACTATATGATATTGGTTAAATTTCAAACAGTTATCCTA
>JAUCGK010000403.1 GCA_030378085.1 Candidatus Parabeggiatoa sp. HSG14 | reverse complement strand
TTTGAGATCCAAAAAATCTTAAAATAATCATGATCAATAAACTTGAGCTGAGTTAAAAATTAGATTTTTTTCTTTATAAAAAGTATTTAAAGTCATATTTTAGCACATGCATTGGATTCATACGAATAAAGGATTGAGTAGTTATTGAAAATAATAGATTAATAATTTAAGCAAAAATTGTTCCTTTTGTTAGAGTTGTTATTATCAGTGCAATACAAAATTGAGACAATATTAAGATTTTTTAAAAGAGGACAAAATTATAGGTATTCAATTTCACTATTGAAGTATAGACTACCCTGTTGCCCAAAATGACATTTTTCAAATCAGAGATTTTCATCCTTTATTAACCAGAGTTTGACGTAAAAATATTTATATATCAATTAGTTGAATTAATAAAATTTTGATTTTTAGTGATTTATAAGGAGTGAGTGACTTAAAATATAATAGCAACAGTTCAATCTGTGTCTGTTAAGTACAACGAATTTGAAAAGCACACAACGAATAAAAAAACCTTTAACTACAGGGATTGTATATAATAAAGGATTATTCCCAGGACATTTCAAAACATATACTCCCTCCAAAGCTAAAAAGTATTGCACTTCAAAACTCAGAGATTTTAATCCCTTATTATATACAATCCTTGTAGTTAAAGGTTGTTAAGTCTAATGGGAGAGGGGAGTAAACAGATTAAGCTAACAGGGGAGAGGGGAGTAAATAACTACAACGAAACTTATAAAAACCTTTAACTACAGGGATTGTATATAATAAAGGATTATACCGAAGAACATTCAAAGCTTATACACACACCTTAATAAAATAAAAAACATTAGACATCAATAACCCTGATGTTTTAATCCCTCATTATATACAATCCCTGTAGTTTTATTGTTCCCAAGTTTTACTTGGGAACACACTGTCAAGAAGCTTCGCTTCGAGAATAAAAACCTTTAACTACAAGGATTGTATATAATAAAGGATTATTCCCAGGAGCCTCCAAAACTTCTATAAATACCCAAAACTAAAAAGTATTGAACTTCAAGACTCAGAGATTTTAATCCCTTATTATATACAATCCTTGTAGTTTAAGGTTGTTTGTTAAGTCTAATGGGAGAAGGGAGTAAACAGATTAAGCTAACGGGGGAGTGGGAGCGAGCGTAGGGTAGGTAGAACTTCGTTACACCCACCGCAATATTATGATTAACAAAGTGATTATAGTCAAAATTGAGGAATGGTGGGTTGAACGTTCCGTTACTTCGTTGCGCTACCGCTCTACCCACCCTACGCTCGCTAAAATTTCTTCTGGTGTTTTATAATCAATGACATCAGAAATGGCTCGAAAATGTTCATCATACGCGACAATAACATCACATCCCCATATTTTAGCTGAAATAGCGTGTGGCATATCAGTAGAATCAGCTAAATGCGTAAACAGTCGTGCATTGATAAGTTTTTCCATTCGATTCAGTAAGGGAGTTACTTGAATTTTAGTGGTTAAAATAAAATTAAAAGCTTCTTTACCATATTGACAACCTATTTCAAAGTCTGGCGCGTGTTCAAGTGCAAAAATGTAGAGTTCATGTAGCGCATAAAAAGAAGTTATCGCCTTAATTTCTTCTTTTTCAATTAAATCAAACAATTTTTTGACATGAACATATCTTTCTGTTTCCTTACCACTTGCCAGCGTATAAACCAATAAAACTGAAGTATCAAGATAGGACAAGTTCATTTGTTAAGCTGCCTTTTTCAGTTCTTGATTTGGGAGAATTGGGACAGTGATTGAAGTTTCATTATCATTTATCCGTTCTAAACTGAGTTTTCTGATTTTATGGAGTTCTTTATCAAAGGATTTATGTTGAATATACTGAGCAAAATCTTTCATGTTCATGAATCATCTCCTCTTAAGATGTAAAAATTGCTCCCCATTTTATCAATAATTGATAATAGAGACAAGTACAACGAAACTTATAAAATCCTTTAACTACAGGGATTGTATATAATAAAGGATTATTCCCAGGACATTTCAAACACATAATACTCTCCCCCAAATGTCAGGGCAACCACAAGGGATTGCCCCTACATAACACGAGGGTTTGTAGGGGCAATCCTTTATGGTTGCCCTGTAGTTCTTGGTTGTTAAGTCTAATGGGAGAGGGGAGTAAACAGATTAAGCTAACTGGGGAGAGGGGAGTAAATAACTACAACGAAACTTAAAAAAACCTTTAACTACAGGGATTGTATATAATAAAGGATTATACCGAAGAATATTCAAAGCTCATACACACACCTAATAAAATAAAAAACATTAGACATCAATAACCCTGATGTTTTAATCCCTCATTATATACAATCCCTGTAGTTTTATTGTTCCCAAGTTTTACTTGGGAACACACTGTCAAGAAGCTTTGCTTCGAGAATAAAAACCTTTAACTACAGGGATTGTATATAATAAAGGATTACTCCCAGGATATTTCAAAACATACTCCAAAGCTAAAAAGTATTTCTCGTTCCCACGCGCCAGCGTGGGAATGCAGTTCCGACGCGCCAGCGTCGTAGCTTAATACGGGACGCTAGCGCGTCCAGACTGGGTTCCCACGCTGGCGCGTGGGAACCAGAAAATTGAGGAATGGTGGGTTTCGCTACCGCTCTACCCACCCTACGCTAAATAAAAAAGCCCCTTGGCACAACACCTTGGGGCTTTTTCTATATCAAATGCCTACAATGGCAAACAATCAAAATTGGCTACAAAGCCATGCATCCCTGCAACAAGACAAAACAAGTACAACGAATTTGAAAAGCACACAACGAATAAAAAACCTTAAACTACAGGGATTATATATAATAAAGGATTATTCCCAGGAACCTCCAAAACTTCTATAAATACCCAAAGCTAAAAAGTATTGAACTTCAAAACCCAGAGACTTTAATCCCTTATTATATACAATCCTTGTAGTTAAAGGTTTTTATTCGTTGTTATCTTTTCAAATTCGTTGTACTCAATTGGCTACAAAGCCATGCATCCCTGCAACAGACGAAGGAGATGACAGGAAGCAAGAGTGTGTTGTTTCAATTGGCTACAAAGCCATGCATCCCTGCAACGTACAGGGGCACGGCGAGGATAACGCCGCCTGAATGTTTCAATTGGCTACAAAGCCATGCATCCCTGCAACATTGATCTTCAGGTATTACGAGTCATCAAGGCACGGTTTCAATTGGCTACAAAGCCATGCATCCCTGCAACTCTGACTTCAAGCAAGAGCAGTTGAATGGTAGGGTTTCAATTGGCTACAAAGCCATGCATCCCTGCAACAATTATGGATTGGAAAAGGTTTTATCAAATGAAGTTTCAATTGGCTACAAAGCCATGCATCCCTGCAACCCTAACCCCAAAATTTTCCTTATAGAATTCAATAAGTTATAAGCCAATTTTTGGCACGAAATTAGCATGTAAAAAGTTAGCGCATTAGGCATAATTTTTGCTTAAGACATTTTCTTTTAAAATCAGTAAGTTATAAAGTTAGCTTTTTGCAACAAAAGACGCATTTTTGGGAACCTCAAAAGCTAGCGCAACTCATTGAGTTTTAAGTAAAATATTTTTAATACTTCCTTTTATTATACGGTTATTCAGATTAAGGAATCATTTTTCATAAGTGAATTTCAGATTTCCTAATCCCAACTCCATAGAGCTTGAACAAATTAAAACACAATCAAAAAAAAATAGCAAATATTATTTTAACCTTTTTTTTGATTAAAGGTTGAGATTAGAAAAATAGTTTAATTATTCAATCAGATAAGTATATTTTCATGCTGTCTTGTCATGTTTAGGCATTGTGGTTCTTGTCAGAACATCCACTGCATTGTTATCAACTCTTATGTCATATTTTTTATCCGAGTCCGTATAGACATTAACTTGTTGATGGGGAATCATAGATGAATTGTCGTCAATGTAGTTAGATTGATTGAATAGGATTTTTTCTATATCGGCTGAAGTAAATTCTTGAACGAATGGTTTTATCTCTTCTGTTTTAAGAATAGTTTCAAGCCGGTTGATTTGTTCTAAACCTTCAATCTCTGGCACTATTAAAATGAGATAATCCTTAGCACGGCTGATGGCAACATTGAGAATGTTTTGATTATTCAAAAAAATATGGGTGCTAATATTCGGCGGTGGGTTTAAGACATTTAAAATCATATCAAATTCATCGCCTTGAAAACTGTGTACTGTGCCTGTCGTTATTTGAACTTGTGAATTTGTAGAAAATAGGGCTGTCATCATTTTTTCTATTAAAGTCGCCTGCATAAGATAAGGACAAACAATACCGATTTTCCATTGGGTTTGGCTATATTTGCTCATTTGTTGAGATAAATAAAGCGCAAGTTCAACGGTGAAAATGGCGGAATACATTTGATATGTACCACCACTCTCTAACCGTTGTGGGCGATAAAGGTTTTCTTTGTTGATAGGAAATTTAATCACAGTAATTTCTTTTAAATCAAAGCGATTCATTTTAAGTGGTTTCTTATCTCCCAATTGACGCTGGTGATTTAAGATACCGTCATAACTAAATTGACTCACTAACCTACCTAAAGGGAAAATACTTCTATATTGTGTTGTTAAAAGAGTAATCGGAAAATTGTATGGCACAGTTTTTGGCGATTGAAAACATTTTAATCCCACAAAAGTATAAATATTTTCTCCCTTCCACGCTTCACTTTTCACCATAGGTTGAATTTGAAAAGGATCACCCCCGATAATAAAATCACAGTTAGTTTGTTGATAAAGTACATAAACGATTTGCGCCAGCATAATCATCGAAGCTTCATCAAACACGATGACATCCCAAACATATTCTTTGAGCGGTTTTAAAAAACCATCATATAAAAATCTAGCACAAGTCGTCACCACCACATATTGATTTAATAGAGTTATATCAAAAGTTCTATCTTGTAATAATCCTGTCTTTTCAATTTCAGGGTCTCCCGTTATACCAAACCGAATAAGCCAATTTTGATGAGGCAAAGTATTAGCTGCCATAACTTTTCTAACCAACACATCAGCCACTTTATTCGTTGGTGTCAGCACTAAAATTTTCAGATTTTCAGATTCCTTCATTAAAGGAATAATCTTTTCTTTTGCTAAATACGTGGTTTTGCCAGTACCAGGCGGCCCAAAAATAAATTCAATGTTTTTAGTTAAATGGGTTTGTAAATTATCATTATTTGTATAAGGCAATTGTTGAAAAGCAGTTTTCAGTTTTTCTAAAACAAAAGCAGGGTTGTTAATCTCAATAACTGCATTTTGCACTTTGCTTAAATCTATTTTTTGAAATTCAACGATAGACTTGAGCCTAACATGTAAAGTAAATTCTTTCACATTGACGACTTCTATTAAAAAACTTTTGGTTTCATTACCCAATCGTAATTGTAAAGATAAATCAGCAATATCTTCTATAGACTGAGGAATATAACGAGACGAATTTTGGAGAATAATAATTCTGTCTGATACTTTTGTGACTTTGCCGAATCTGATACATATTTTTTTGAAATCAAAGCTGTGTAAATATTCGAGTTCTAATAAAGCGTTAAACCATGAAAAGCTATATTTTTTAATTTTGGCAATATACGTTTGTAATTTGTCTTTTTTAGCAAGCTCATCAAATTTTTGTTCTTCTGGTTTACCAGCTAAATTTTCGATGTCGCTATTTAAAGATTGAACTAATTCGACTTTATGATTTGAAGAAATTGACTCTTTAGACAAAGATATAGCGTTTCCCGATTGAGTGAAGTGCGTTTCTAGTTGTTTCGGGAATGGAGCGCAGCGGATTTCCCGAAACTTTGTAATAGAAGTATTACTATTCTTAGTTTTTTTCTCAGTTTGACTTAAAAAATATCTAAATTGCTTTAATATATCAGCAGGTGCTTGCCCAGTTGCCATCGCTAACTGAAAAAATTCACTACCAAATACATATTTATGCTTTTGTTCCTCTGTAAAACCAGTAAGCCTTTCCGATGAAATCCCCAATTTTTCAATCAAAATCTTAGCCGTATAACTCGAAGTTTCATAATTTTCTGCCAATTCTGGCACTATCACATCACAAGGTTTAACACAATGATCATAAAGCCATGCGGTTTGTTGCAAGGTAATTAAAAACTGAGCATCAAAATCATAATATCTTTCGCGCCGATAAAACCAATGATATTGTCCTTTAAAAATATCTTGCCCCAAATTATCTTCAATCAATTGCAACAAAAAATGCCATAACATCTTTGATTTTTCTAAATTGATGTGAGTTAGAAAAGTCTCTAAACCTTCAATATCATAATCATAAGTATATTGAGAAAAATGATAATAGTCATAAGTGCATTGCCCATGATGAATAGCTTCCCGTTGTTGGCTTGATAAAGTAGCTTTAATTTTAATCCGCCTGGGTTTATCTTCAATGCCCAATTCTTTAAAAAATTGATTTAATGATTCTTTACCAAATTCTTTATAAAAAATCGTATAAAAAACAATATCTAAAAAATAAACCTCTGGATAATGACTAAAATAATCTATCAATTTATCCGTTTTAAAATAAATAATGGTTGGCAAAACACGCACCGCTTGATTATCTTTAGCATAACGAGCGAGACAAAAAGGAATGGTTTTTAATTGATTAAGATAATCTGTTTTTTGATGCCAAGTGCAATTTAAAAAATAATTAAATAACTTTCTGAAATCTCTCAACATGATAGCCTGTTCAATTTCTCCCCCTTTTTTATACCTTGGTAAAATATAATACTTAATTTCTTCATACGCTTTTGGTTTATCTAAACCTAATGCCAACAAAAATTGCAACGCTTTTTCATGCTTTACAAAACAAGGTTTAATAGTTGGATACTCCGATTCATTTTCTGTCGGCAAATACACCTGTATTTTGCCAGCCCGATTATAGACAGAAACAATTTGTCCATCTGTTAACCGCAAAATAGGTTTAGTTCTAAGTACCTCCCTTTTATGTTTGAGATAACGCGGTTTTTCTAATAAATAAGTATAAAACTGTATTAACCAGACATCGCTTTGATTTTGAATAAATTCTTTAGTAATACGTTTAAATAATTTATCCTGCGTGACTTCTTGAGTCACCAGATTATTTTTCACATACTCCCACAACATTTTATTGTTTTGCGTCGTTTGAGGAAAAATCCATTGGGAACCTTCATTATCGACAATTTGGCTTAATTGTTCGGAAGACAATAAATTCAATAAATCAGGGTTTTCAGCTAAATAAGCTTTCTCCCTTATCGTATAGTTTCTTGTTTCTGTAGGTAACAGCGGTTGATGAGATTGTAAAGTATTTAAAACCTTGTCATAAATCGCTTTAAATAAATGTCCCGTTGGAAAATCAGATGCATTAATTGGCAATACATTAAAAAAATCATCAGTTAGCAAGCCAATTTCTTTGAGAATGGGAAAACTATCAGTGATTAATTGTGCAATCGCCTGAACAAGCTGTTGATTCCATACTTCATCATATTTAATATTTTCACGACTATCCGTTAACAAAAACGGAGCTTGCACAATAAAACGCAGTTGTGTATTTTCCTTAGTCGCAAAAAAACAATAAGCAGGAAATATCTGATCATATAAAATTTTGACAGGTTGCCCACTTTCGGAAAATTGAGAACAGTAAGCAATGCTAATGGAATGGTTATTGATTTTATGAGTAAAAACCAGGAAACTAAATGCTGGCGATTGGGAACAAGTCGTTAATTCTACTTGGCAAGGCGTATTTTTAATTTTGTTAACTTCAATCGGTTTAACGATTTTGGTATATTTTCCGTGACTCCCATCACTAGCAATCCAAGTAATCTTCGTTAAATGTCTCAGGAATAATAATGGATGTGTTAAATGGTTTAATTTTGCTAAAATCTCTAAAAAAGCAAAAGCGGGAGATTGATGGGGATTATCGAAAGGAAAATAAAATAAGGTTTCATCCGCTTGTCTGTCAGGATGATCAGTAGGCAATAAAATAGGCACTATAAATCTTTCAATCTTAAAGCAAAAAGGCGGATCATAAATTGCGGGTGTACTCGAATACTGAAAAATTGCTTTAAAACCCACACCAAATTTACCAATTTGTGCCGCATATTTATTAGAATTGCCAATAGAAGTAATCGCATTAATATGCCCTAACCGCTTATTTTTAGTATCAATATCTTCAGTATCCGGCGACGTAATCGAAAAATGAACTATACCATTATGGGCAAAAATGATACCCGATTGATTAAGAATAAATCTAGCGGAAGTCGCCTTCACATCATCCGCATTTTGTAAAAGCTCATAAATAAAATGGGCAGAATCCGAATACTTTTCAATAACACGCAACTTAACTCCCCGCATAGAACGTTTTTCAAGCACAGAAGCATTTTGTTGCCGATCTGTTGAAAGTTGTTCAAACAGTGCTTTTTGTTGGGGAGTTAAGAAGTGCATACTTGGTTTATCAACTCAAATAAATATCTGCTTCGGTACTTACATGGATGAAAATAACTGAAATCACCGTTCAATGGTAAATACGGTGTGAGCATAATCTGTTTTGGGAATAAAAGTTGTTTTTATGCGGTTTTGAAGAATCTCAAGCCCTACATTTTTCGCCTCTGTTACTATATATTTTTTAATTTCCGCCTTTTTCATTTCTGTTTTTGGATGAACACCAATCATAACTAAATAATTGTTGTTGAACTGATCGGTGTGTTGTGTTTCTGAAGTCAGTGTAAACCACTTTTTCCCATTTCCTTCTATTATTTTTTTAAGGCACAATTGAGTTGGGCGGTATTGATTAATGTTCATGGCATAGTGTTTACCAGCGACACTAAAAGCAAAATCAAAAATGTCGTTTAGTGAATCGGTTTGACGCTGTTTTCGCCACTCTAATTCTTTATGAGTTTGAGACAGGAAAAATGCAAACTCAGCTTCTAACCAATCATTACCGTGTTCATTGAAAAAACGGAGTCTTTCTTGTATTCTTTTCCTTTTAAAAAAATAATTTAGCACATCAACAGTGATTTCAAGAGGTGTTGTTAATTCGGGGACTTTTTCTAGCTCGCGCCCGGTGCAAAGGGCTTCAATGGCTTCTTCTCCAGAGGCACCGACATAAACTAAAAAATCATCTGCACCAGCATAGACTTTACCAGTAAGCGACATAGATAATACCATATCTCCACGAAAAGCATCACCGATAGTACACAAAGGTTCGCCGATTCGCTCACTATAATCCACCGACACCCATAAGGAATCCACCCTATGAACTGCTTTGATAACGTCGAAATGAAAATCACTGGTGGCATCACGAACTTTAGCGTGAGGATTTGTTGCAAGTAAAGGCCCAAAACTTCTAAACAATTGTTCAAAAACATTATGAGAACATTTTATGAAGAGACCACCAAAGCTTTTTAAAAACTGTTCAATACTATCTGAAAGTTCAAATTCTTCTTGATTGAGAAGATGTTTGTATTCAGAAAATTGTTGACATTTTCTACCTTTGTACCAACCGGCTTGGTATAAATCATTTAGGGTTTGTTGAGAAAAAATAGACATGATGTATTTCCTTAATCAGTAAAGGCTTTTGCTCCCCAAGTTGTAAATTTGCAATTTCTACATCTTTTTTTAAAACTACCATCTTTTACGTTGATAGTTGCAATAACTAAATCATTCAATCTTGCATCTTGACGTGAGTGTAATGCTTCATTACAAGCCTTAAATTCTGCACAGATTTCTATAGGTCGTCCTTCTTTTTCTAAACTTTTTTTAAGTTTAAGCATTTTGTTTTTCAATATTGTATGTATCTCCTCAGTTTTAAGGTGAGGTCTGCCAGATGTGCTAATAAAAATGTTGCCTGTTATTATATCACATACAACAGACACAGCTTCTGCAAGTTTAGCATTAATTTCATTCTTTTCTTTGTTTGAAGGTTTTCTTCCATTTTCTCGTTCAAATTTGTTTTCTTCTTCTTTGACCCGTTCTTTTTCTTTTCCAGCCGCTTCAACTGCTTTTCTAATCAGTTCATCACGGCTATAATTTTCCATAATTTTTGTTTTTCCTCTTTGGAAGTTTTAAAAACTAATTCACCGGTTTCGCGTATCAAGCTCATTAATATTTTGGCTTGTGCCAATCGACAAGCTGGAAGCAAAATAATCTTCCGTTAAGACTTCAGCAACAGGAATCTCTTGTTGTTTAACCTGTAAATCTGTTTCTTTGAGCCAATTTTTGATATCGCCAAAGAGTTGATTAACGCGCGTTAAATAATGTTGTTTGAGTTATTCACCGTCTTGTGGTTCTTCATAATTCATTTTATTGTCCTTGATGTGTTGGTTTAGAATGGGTAATGCTACAGACAATAAAAAAGCCCCTGATTGTAGAGGCTTTTAATAGTTATTGAGTTAATTGTTGTATTTGAATGGAAGGGCAATGCGTGTTATTTATAATGATTAACAACACTGCCTTTCTTACTCAATTTAAATTTGGTAGTCCTGAAATGTGAGTGATATGTTTTTAGGAGTCTAAGCTTTAGTATTTTTTGCTGGGTAACCCAAACTAAAATTTGGAGCCCATCACTCACATTAGGAAAGTGGAAATAAATACCCGTATTTTTTTACTTAAGCTTTCAGTCATGAGTTTTATTTCATGGTGGATGGATTATTTTTTTCCAAGTTCTTTACACCCCAACCTGAGCAACAACAGTAATTGGGACCACAAGCACCACCACTACAACTATTATATTTAAACACTTTCAAGCCTAATTGATTGAAATCATTAAAATTATGAAACGGGCTATTTCCATAGATATGAAGAGAATTAAAACACTTTAAATTACCTGCTTGTTCCTCTGATAAACCAGCACAAACTTGCTCACAAGGTGGAGATGATAATTCACAATTACGAGCAACAGCAAACGTCCAATTTGCGCTTGGATTAAGTGCAACACAAATAGCTTCAGCCAAAATTTGTTTTTGCAGGGTATTAATGGAATCTGCGTAAACTGAAGTACTCAACAAAAGTATAAATATTGTACTGGCAAACCAATACTTAAACCGCTTCATTCCAATTTCCTCAACGCCCCATTAATTGAAATAAGCTAGACACAGGGCGTATTGCTGCCTAACTTATTATTCACCCACCAAATTTGACCTAATAATAAATACCGCATACATCATAATGGTATTTATTATCTTGACAATATCAAAGGTACTCAGTTATCAATAAAAAGTCAAGATAAATTTTAACTCTATCCTACGCTTGTTGAGCTATTTTATTAGCAATTTCACGGATAAAATCTGAATCTTGTAACAATACCTTTTTAATCGTATCCATATTCGCATCATGTGACACTGATCTTTGTTGTATTGCTTGACGAAGCGTTTGATTAACCTGAGTTTGGTAGAACTGGGTATCTGGTTGTTGGGCATCTGTCTTGAAATAATTAACCAAATCGTCATCCAAGGCAATGGTAATTTTTAATTGAGCCTGCTCTGGAGATTGTCCTTTTAGACTCGGCAATATACCACGTCGCTTAATTTTAAGCGTTTTTAAATCATATTCCTCGCGCATAGTCTTTTGCCTCTCTGCGTGTTGCACGTCTTGCTGAAATAATGCGAATATTGTCGTTCCTAAGTGTGTAAACCACTAGTAAAAGTCGTCCTTGGTTAGAGTAAAAAGAGTACAACGAATTAAAAAAACAACAACGAATATAATATGTTGGGCATTCGTTGTGATGTTTAAAAATTCGTTGTGATGTTTAAAAATTCGTTGTACTCATCATTGTACTCATCCTACTCATCGTGAACGCTCTAAAATCTGATACAATTTTTCCTCTGCTTTAGTAATAACTCTAAACTCAACACGGCGCGAGTTTTCCGCATTCTCTGAACCATCGGTATTGAAAATCCGTCTTGCAAACGATAATCCATTGGCTCTTAACACTTTTTGTAACCATTCCCTTTGTGCATTAACGTTTTTTAAAATATGATAACAATAAGTTAATGTTGATAATGCTCGTTGTTGCGAAAGTTTAACGTTTTTTAGATAGCGCATTGCCACATTTTCTGCTTTAAACCAATCGCTTGAAGTATGCCCTTCAATCCTAATTGCTTCAATATCTTTGCGGTAATTTTGTAAAATTTTAACATAGCGGGGAAAAAAGCTATCCAAAATATCTTTAAATTTAGGTCGTAATATACTTTTTCCTGTTTTGAATAAAACTTTGGGTGCGTTAAAACGTACCGTATTGTCGATTAAAATTTCAGCATTCCACCGCCTTAAATCTAGACCAAATTCTCGCAGCAAATCATTATGTAATTGTTGGCGGCTTTTTTCAGCGATTTCTACAATTTCTGCCATGGCATTTTTTTGAGACTCAATTGCATTCTTTTGTTGTTCAATCTCATTTTTTTGATGCTCAATTTTATCTTTTTGATGTTGCACATCTACCATAAAGACAACAGCAATAAATAAAAATACCATCATCAAACCAGACATCATGTCGGCAATACTTAAATATTCTTTATTCATCTTTTTAATTATTAATGGTTAATGGTTAATGGTTTGTTGCCTTATTGTCTTGCAAATGTATTGTGATATTATAACAAATAAATCAAGTACAACAACAAATCCGTTTACTCCCCTTTACTCCCCTAAATCCGTTGTACTAAAGAGATACAGGCGCATTCCAATTTTTCGGGTAAATAATGACAAGGATTAAACATCAATGCGATTTGGTTTTTTATCTTTAATCTTTGAGCAATCCTTCTTTGTGATTGCATAGAGAATATAGCCTTAGAGATAAGAACATAGTAATATTTCCTCTTTAATCCTTTTTTATAAACAATCCCTGTAGTTAACAGTTAATGATTACAAAAAAAACCTTTAACTACAAGGATTGTATATAATAAAGGATTACAGCATCGGGTTATTGGGAGCCAACACTTTTTAACTTTTGGTACAATTATTAGCTTCATAAGTTTTAATGTTTCAGCATAATCCCTTATTATATACAATCCTTGTAGTTAAAGGTTTTAAATCCCTTATTATATACAATCCCTGTAGTTAAAGGTTTTAAATCCCTTATTATATACAATCCCTGTAGTTAAAGGTTTTATACAATCCCTGTAGTTAACAGTTTTTAATCAATAACAATGAGAAACCACCCATGCTTGACACCCTCATCACAATCGCTGAAGCCGCCACAACCACTTATGAAGTGGGTAAATATCTCGGTGCATTAGTCATTGGCGATAAAAAAGAACAATACTTAAAAGAAATCGCTGCCGATATAAAAGACACCAAAGTGCATATTGAGAAATTATCCGACACGATTTTATACGCCGTCAATTTGGACAGTGTACGTGCCATTCAACAAAAAGAACAGCAATATATCAATGATTTACGCGAAATACGTCAACGGTTAGAATCCATTCAACAAGTACAAAAGGAGCCGATTCTCTCTTCTGCGATGATTACCGCCCCTCGCCAAATGGCATCAAAAAAAGCACGGCAACTATTGCGAAATATTTCACCGTTAAAATATATCACGATAATGGTCGCTGAAGATTGGCTACCCGTGTTATTTGAGGAAGACGGTGAATATTGGATAGGTTGGCAACAAAAAACAGTTTTATCATCTCAATATGGTTGTGAATACCATTCACAATGGCAACCCAATCATAACGTATTGCCAGAAAGCCAATTGTTGGAAAGTAACCCATTGGACTTAGCACCAAAACCACCGCCACCAAAACCAAAACAGGTGGTAAAGACAAAACCCGTTGCTGAAAAAAAGCCAGAAGAAAAGGCAACAGATAAAAAGATAGTCAGTGGTGAAGTTTTTCAAGACGACTTAAAAGACAGTAGCAAAGGCCCAAAAATGGTTTGGATTCCAGCGGGTATCTTTAAGATGGGAGATATTCAAGGTACAGGAGATAAACGTGAAAAGCCTGTACGCGAAAATGTATCAGTAAAAGGTTTTGCTATAGGAATTTATCCGGTTACCTTTGCTGAATATGACAAATTTGCTGAAGTAACGAAGAAGGAAGAACTTAACGATGAAGGTTGGGGACGTGATAATCGTCCTGTGATTAATGTTTCATGGCATGGTGCGGTTGCTTACGCTAAATGGTTAAGCGAACAAACAGGACAACAATATAGTCTACCGAGTGAAGTACAATGGGAGTATGCTGCCCGTGCTGGTACAGAAACTGATTACTGGTGGGGTAATGAAATTGGTAAAAATAAGGCCAATTGTCATGATAGTGGTAGTCAATGGAGTGGTAAACAAACATCACCAGTAGGGTCTTTTAGCCCTAATCCCTTTGGTCTATATGACACTGTGGGCAATGTGTGGGAGTGGATTGCAGATAGTTGGCACAAAGACTATAAAAATGCTCCCAATGATGATAGTATTTGGGCAAAGGGTGCAGATAAAAGTTACCGAGTGCTGCGTGGTGGCTCGTGGAATAACATCCCTAACAGTACCCGTGCTGCTGTCCGTAACTGGAGCTTCCCAGTCATCTGTCTCGACAACGATGGTTTTCGTCTCGTGCGTCGGGTTGCGCGGACATCTTAACCCTTGTCTCTTTTACCCTTTTACCCTTTATACTCTTTTCTTTTGCGCCGCAGGCTCGATTTTTTTTTGGCTTTTTTGACAAGAACTACAAGGATTATATTTTAGAAGGGATTATACCTGTGAGGTTATTGAAGTCCAATATTTTTAGTCTTCGGTATGTGGTTTATTTCTCGTTCCCAACGTCTCGTTTCATCGTTATACATAAGTCAAAATGGTAGGAATTGTAGGGTGGATAATTTGGTTTTCAGTGACCGCATCGTACAGTTCTTGTGCTGCGAATTGAGTAATACTATGTTGATAACGATCTTGTTCTGACCATTTGTTACCAGCCGCCAATTTAACAACAATCTTGGATAAGTTTGCCAATCATTTTGCATATTCTGTTCTAAAATAGCAACACGCAATAATTTCGGAAAATTATGGGTGTAGCTATCTCTTACCGTTTGAAGGTCTGGAAAATCATGTTCTTTAAACTGTTTCGAGATACAACTTTTTAAAGTACATTCTACCGCATACCCCAAAAGGTAACAGGCACCATCAAAACACTGATTATCAAGGATAACTTTTGTTTCTTTCACCCGAATATCAACTAGTTGTTGAAAGTCATTTCGATTCATTGTTTAGTACAACTCATTTAGAAATTAACGAATTTTTTGTCTGATTCAGACAATTTTTGAACAGGATTACACGGATTAAGGGATTGACAGGATGAGTTTTAATGACTCTTCATAAAATGATAGGGAGTCAAGCAATATGAAATTATAATCCTGTCCATCCCCTATCTAAAGTGAAAAGTTAATAGTGAAAAGTGAAAAATTATTGCAAAAGCAAATACATAAAACTTATTTAACTTTTCACTTTTAGTTTTTCACTTTTCACTTAAAACCTTCATCCCCCCACACCACATTGTTATCCCATTCTTTGGCTTGGGCGAATTTGGCTTTGGCTTCGGTGGTTTTGCCTTCTTTAAGGAGTTTGCGGGCTTCGGCGGCGAGTTCAATTGCTCCGAGGGTGTCTGTGGGGAGGTTGGGGGCAGGTTTTTTCGTGGGGGCGGTTGCCCATGTATTTTTGCCATTCTTTGTGACTGAAATTAGGTTGACAATAGCACAAGCCTTTTTTGCCCATGATTCGGGGTTTACATCCCATAATCTTATCCCTTAATTAGAATCAAAATATAGTGTTTTTCGCTTCTATAAGGCACAAAGTTTCGGGAAATCCGCTGCGCTCCATTCCCGAAGCATTAAATGTACTTCACTCAAGCGAAAAACACTATAACAATGCTTCAAATTGCCTAAAATGGGATTGTTTCCAAGTCGTCTTTTGTTTCTTCATTCTTATAAAAAATAACAGCGATACCACCATTCATTAACTCAATAGACGGTTCAGGTAATCCAAATTTATTACATTCATTAATGATTTTTAAAGTTCCTCGTCCCCATGCTTCAATTAAACCACCTTTGAAAAAAACATCAGCTAAACGAGGATTTTTTGGATATGAAGCATGTTTTCTTTTTAAATCATCGATTGTTATTTGTTCAGGTAACTTACCTACATTCCAAATAATTATTTTATCATCGTAAAGACTGATTTGAATTGGTGGACCAAAATAATTGCGATGTATAATAGCATTTATCAATGCTTCGCGTATGGCTTCAAACGGGTAAGGTGTCGTTTCAACTCGGTGTAAACCTTCATAAGAAATTGTTTTAATAAAATATTTTTTATCAAGTATTTCAATTATTTGGTCAGCTAATTGAAAAATATTGCCTTCTACAATTTCTTGTGATTGTAAATCATCATCTGAGATTCCAAACTTCCCAATTTTGGCATAGGCATTGATAAAAAATTTACATGGTTCTTTGCCAAACAGTAAAACTGATGCACGTTTAAATTTTCCGTTTTCAATAAGCCTTAAATTTTCAAGTATTTGTGTGTTGTCACTTTTAAGGAAAGGTAATCTTTGAGTTTTTACTGCTTCTTTGATAAAAAACTGGATAGAATTTTCATCAATATCAGCAAAAGTTGCATTTGGTTCTATAGTATCGTCCCATGTTTTTCCAGCTTTCTTCAGTAAAAACTCATTTAACGTGGTTCCTTTCAATTCCTGTTTGGTACTTCCACTTCTATAATGATATTTTCCTCGATAGGAAATAGCTATATCGTAAGGTTTTACATTTATTTCGATATAGTATTTTTCAGAATTTTCGTGTAAATTTACATCGCACAAAATTCCCAAGTAATTTTGGATTTTATTTGGAATATCATCCATTAATCTTTTATAATCTTCAACTCCAACAATATTTCCTTCATCATCTATACCAATATAAATTGTTCCTCCATTGGCGTTTGCAAATCCACAAATCCATTTCAGATATTCATCTCTCCATGCTACTTTCCATTCTGTGTCTTGTTTTTCTGGCATTTTATCTTATTTACCTGTTTATTTATTAAATCACATTCAATACATGTTTTTTCCAAATTCAATGGGTATTGATGCTAACCTAATCAAAAATAATTGTCAAGATAAAATTTCAACGCGCCAGCGTTGCTAATATTCAACTTGTTCAAAGCTCCTCATCCCCCCACACCACATTGTTATCCCATTTTTGTAAGTGAAAAGTTAATAGTGAAAAATTATTGCAAAAACAAATACATAAAACTTATTTAACTTCTCACTTTTAGTTTTTCACTTTTCACTTAAACCCCCACACCACATTGTTATCCCATTCTCTGGCTTGGACGAATTTGGCTTTGGCGGTGAATAAATGTAGGGTGGGTAGGAACGAAGTGGAAACCCACCATTTTTCAACATGACGGTGGGTTTCGCTTTCGCTCTACCCACCCTACGCTCGCTCGGTTACGGCGACGACGGGCGAGTAAACACCGAAATTCAGTGATGGTTAAACTGCTAATATGTGTATCTTCTTGTTTTTGAATCCAATTACTAAATTCATGACTGTGTGCTTCGTTGAGATACCATTTAGCCAGTGCGCTGGTATCAAGATAGACAAGTGCCATTATCGTTCCTCCCTATCTTCTCGAATCAAATATTCACTTGGCGTAGCAAGTTTTGGCATTTGAGCGCGTAGATTAGTATGTGAGGGCTTTGGTTTTTTGCTAGGGATGGGTAACACACGCGCAATAGCTTGTCCATGCAGCGTGATGATAATTTCACCTTCCATTTTAAGCAGACTCTCTAATTGCCCTAATTCAGTTTGTACTTGTCGAATAGATAATGTTTTCATATTGTTTGTTGTACTTTATTATCTGAATGTTGTTTTATTGTCCCTTATTGTCTGAATCAGAATTTGCAGAATTTTAGAATTAACAGAATAAACTTCAATTAAACCACCGAAACCATTCTGAAAATTCTCTAATTCTGCAAATTCTGATTCAGACAAAAAAATCCTGTGCATCCTTTAATCCGTTTAATCCTGTTCAAAACGCTTGGCATAATCTTCTGGGACAAATTTGTGGCAAGGGGCAATTTCTTTTGCTTTTGTAAACTTTTCAGTCGCTTTTTCAATTTCACCTGCTCGTGCTAACTTTTCTCCCTCCTCTATCAGAACATAACTGGGATCTGGTCTTAAAAAGAATTGTTTACGTTGTTTAGAGGTTAGGCAACCCCGCACAAGTTGATTGCCATAATCAATTAATTCTTGAGTATTAGGAAAGAAACGCCATAAGCGAGCAGTGTAATCATGAGAGGCTGTAAGTATCCACTTATCGTCAGGACTAAAAACTGCATGATAAACACCACCTTTGCCACGATCAAAATCACTCATTAAGTGTTGTAATCCATTAATAAATTTACCACCATGTCCTAGCACATAGAGAAGTTCGCCGTTAGATACTTTCCATAAACGTGCAGTTTTGTCATAAGAAGTCGTGATCACATAGTTTCCATTATGACTAAAAGCAGCATGATAAACTTCCGCTTCATGTCCTTTAAGTTCTTTGAAGAGTTTACCATTTTTTGCATTCCATAAACGAGCCGTTTTATCACCAGAGGTTGTGATCACATATTGTCCGTCAGGACTAAATGTAGCATATCTAATGTGGCCATTATGTGGTAAAAAAGCTATTTTTTTACCGTTATAGGCATCCCACAAACGAGCTATCCAATCTCTTGATGCTGTTAATACATGCTGTCCATTAGGGCTAAATTCAGCATTTGTAATACGGTCTTTATGCCCTTCTAAAATCAATAATTGTTTACCTGTATTTACATTCCATATACGGGCGGTTTGATCATCAGAAGCTGTAACCACACGTTGTCCATCAGGACTAAACATAGCTCGTTTAACAGAATTTTTATGACCTTCTAACACAACCAGTTCTTTTCCATTGCTAGCATTCCATATACGGGCGGTTTGATCATCAGAAGCTGTAAGTATGTGTGTTCCATCAGGGCTGAATGTAGCATGTTTTACAGGTTTCTCATGTTCTTGTAACACAAAAATTTCTTGACCATTGTTCACATTCCAAAGACGAGCAGTATTATCCAAAGAAGCTGTTATCAGTTGTTTTCCATTAGGACTAAATTCTACATAAGTCACAGCATCTTTATGTTTTCTTAAAACTTGATTTTGTATGCCATTACTGACATTCCAAACACGTACAGTTTTATCACTAGATGCAGTTGCTACATATTTTCCATTAGGACTGAATACAGAATGCCAAACTATAGATTCATGTCCTTGAAGGATAAAAAAAACATCATTATAAGATTGTTCGTCTATCAGTTTATGAATGAGTTGGCCTGTTTGAGAATCCCATAAACTTGCCGTACCATCATCAGAAGTTGTAATCACAATATTACCATCGGGACTAAATGCAGTACGATTAATTCCATAGTAAGATTTTTTTTCAAGTGTATGGATAAGTTTACCACTTTTAATATCCCGTAAATGAACAGTTCCATTATTGGAAGCAATAACCACTCTTTGACTATCAGGACTAAAAGTAAAGTGACTTGCTTCATGATCTTTATGAAGATATTTTTCCAAGACACGAATGATTTTACCAGTTTGAGCATTCCACAAAATAACACTATTATCATAGTGAGTAATCAAATAAGCACTATCTGGACTAAATATAGGCAAAGTTGAAGCGTCATTTTCTTGTTGCATTATCAGTTCACCAGTTATGGTGTCCCACAACTTAGCATCTTCTTTGTAATGAGAAAAAATAACTAAGCGAGTACCATTTGGACTAAAAGTCGCACCAATAGAATGATAATTTTCATATTCTGTTGCTAAAATAAAAAGAAGTTTACCATTTTTAGCATCCCACAAACGAGCAGTTTTATCAGTATAAACCGTTACTATACGAGTACCATCGTGATTAAAAGCTGTGTACTCCACACTACTTTTATGTCCTCGCAAAACAAAAAGAAGTTGACCATTATTGGCATCCCACAAACGAGCAGTTTTATCATCAGATGCTGTAACTATGTAATTGTCATCAGGACTAAAAACTGCGTGGTTTATACGACCTTCATGTCCTTGCAAAATGAAAAGAGGTTGATCAGTATGGATATTCCATAAACGAACGATATTATTTGACACAGTAAGCATACGATCTTCTTTGAAACTGAAAACAATATGATTCACATTTTGTGCATGCCATAGCACATTAAAAAGTTTACCACTATTCACATCCCATATATTGACACTATAGTCATCAAAATTGACATACTTAAAATTTTTAGCCATGAAGATAGCATTGGGGCTGATAGTAGCAAAATTATCCAATGTCCAAAGTAATTGACCGTCTTTGGTATTCCACACCTGAGTTTTTAGATTGTTCCAATAATCATCACCATGTTGTGTGATTATGCGACTGTCTTTGGAGTTAAATGTAACGTTATATATACTTTTTCTGTCCCACTTATCTCCACGAAGTTTGATAATGGCTTCATAAAGCTTTTGTCTAGCTTCAAATATAACGGGTCTATTTGGTACTGATACATTTTTAGGCAAAGCTTCTAAACTTAACAATATTCCATTGCTAAGACTAGCATTGCGAGGAGAATCATATTTTTTATTTATTTCTTGCCGTGCTAAATCTGCTAAAAATAAAGATTGGGTACGCAAAGCATTATCTCTTTCAATTCTTGCCGTTTCTTCTGCTTGCATCGCCCAAAAACCCAAATACCCAATCACAGAAATAATCACCGTAGCCACAGCTCCCGCTTGCATCAAACCACGTCTGAACGCAGATTTTTGACGACGTTTTTCGGCATCGGGCATATTCCCATCAATCCACACTTTATCGAATACGCGAAAATAAATCCGATTGCGTACCCAGAGATAATTTTCCCAAACCCGCATCAAACCCGATAAACGCAAGGTATTGATTAAGCCATTGGTATCATCATCACGAATTTTCTTACGGCTGCGGACTTGACGGTATAAATCCAATAAAGCTGCTGTGTCTTTATCCTTATCTAAGACTAGGGTGCGAACAAGTAGCAGGTTATTTTCAGCATCACGAGAACGGCTGGAAAAGAATAGCTCCTCACAAAGCCTATCCACTCCCGCGGGTTTAGTCAGCGTTTTATCATCAGCCACCTTTTGGCAAAGTTTTTGGGTTAAATACGGATGTCCGTTTGTCCAATATAAAATACGTTTCAGCAATGTAGTGGCTTGTTTGTCATCACGTTGTAACCCCAGTGCCAGCTTAGCGGCTTCGGTTTCGGTAAAGTCAGTTAAATCAATGCGTTGACCAATATTAAACGGCGTAATGCGTGGATCAGCAATTAAATCAGACGGCGTAGCTACCCCAATTAAACAAAAAGTCAAACGCTGTAAATTGGGTTCTTGAGTACGTGCGTTATAGCATTCCCGAATCGCCGCAAAAAACTCATCCGTGGAAAAGGGTAAACTACGCACCACATCAATTTCATCAAAGAAAATCACCACTGGCTGCTGGATTTTTGGCAACACAATTTGACGTAAGGCTTGCATTAAGCGTTGCAATGGTCCTAATTGTTCATTGTCATACCAAAAATCATCTAACTCATCGGCTAAACCCAATTGTTCACCGATTTTCAGCACCAAGCCTTCATACCATTGCTCAACAGTCACATTAATCCCAATGGCAGTCAATTCAAACACCGCCACCGCGACTCCCTCCTCGCGCAACCGACTTGCCACTTGTATCATCAAGGAACTTTTCCCCATTTGGCGGCTGGTGAGGACGTAACAATACTCCCCTTGTTTTAGGGTTTGGTATAAATCGGTATCTGCTTGGCGTGGTATGTAAGATGGCGCGTCTTTGGGTAAAGTGCCACCTTTTGCAGAATAAAATTCTGTCATATTAATAATTCCCTAATCCTAAGATTAAATTCTGTTGGAGTACAAAGCTTTAGCTTTGTCAGACCGCACAAAGCTGAAGCTTTGTATTCCAAAGACAATGAATTTTAAATAAACACCACCGGCGATACATTAAAGCGTTTAGATAATGCACTGATTTGATTAGCATCAAGTACACGATTTCCATTTAGGATTTCTAGTACAACTCCCTGTTCGCCTATTTCTGGCAAATCAGCAGAAATCAATCCCTGTTCGTCCATGAAAAATTTTAACATGCCAATACCACTACATTCAGGCATCGGATAATGTTTTTCTTCATAAGCGTGTATTACCATGCCTAACATATCTAAAAGTCCATAAAGCGGGTGTCGCTCGTTAGTACCTACTTCATCAATTAGATTGTTGAGTCGGGAAATGGCGACATCATATTGCTCTTCATTGTAAATAGAAAGCGCGTTTTTGCTATCTGGGTACAGTTCCCAAAACTGGCTTAATGCTTTTCTTGAGATAACGTGCATAATTAACTCACTAATAAGGAGTAACGCAGAGCGTCACGCAAGGCATTCTCAACGTGGACGTTGGGAACGAGAAAAAACAATACCTGCCAGGTTAAAACCAAACCTGGCAGGTCAAAGGCACAACCAAACTTGATTTTGGCGCGGATTTCGACCTGGCAGGTTTTCTTTTGAACCTGCCAGGTCTGGTTTTGACTTTGACTTGAAGAAATTATTTCGTGCTCATTCCTAAACACTGATTTGAACATTTGCCATTTTACGAAGTTCTTCAAAACAATCAGGTACATTCAAAGCGAGTTTCATCAGTTTATCCATAGCTTGGCTTTGGGTGGCTTCGCCGCTTTCGTATTTTGAAAATGTATTGACACGCTCCCCGAATATTTGCGCGGCTTGGTTTTGAGTAATCTTTAACCGTTTTCTTAATTGGGTAATTTCAGCACGAGTTAAAAGCTTGTCTATTTTTCTATGCTCATCACGGATGCGGGGTTCATTGCGTGTACTTTGCTCTGGCGTGATAATTTCTGAATGGCAAGCAGGGCATTCACAATATTCAATGTTTTCTAATGAAAAGTCATGTCCTTTGTAGCAATAGTGTTCGGTGATTTTTTTTGGAATTAAATCAGCCGATTCACACATAGGACATATTGTTCTTTCTGGATTCATAATTAATCCTCTTTTATTGAAGCGTTCGCTATCTGGAAAGATGAAAAGAACCCACCGAAATAACGACTTTATACTCGGAGGTTAATCTTAATTTAATATAAATATCATCACAATTTCTTAATGAAACGTGGCAAGATATTTTATACGCATCCAGAATAATTCCATTGTATTTTTGCGTATTAAGAAAATTTGAATTATCCAATGCTTTAAGACATGCTGCAATATCTTTTGTAGTATAACCAAGATTTGAAGCATCTCTTTGTGCAAGACGAGACAAAAAAATTTTGTTTTCATCTTGGGCTATTTCATGGATGGTTTCTAGTGAATAAAATGGCATTCGTTCACCTTTAAATCAATTTGGTGGATGGTTATGGAGTATAATATTTGCGTATTGCGAATGCGTAGTTTACCAATACATATAAGGAGTGACGCAGAACGTCACGCAAGGCATTCCCAACGTAGACATTGGGAACGAGAAAAAAAACCTTTAACTACAAGGATTGTATATAATAAGGGATTTAAAACCTTTAACTACAAGGATTGTTTAAAACCTTTAACTACAAGGATTGTATATAATAAGGGATTTAAAACGGTTAACGGAAAGCGATTGTATATAATAAGTGGAGTGCAATCAAAGTTAAATCCTTTTTAAATCCTTTTTTATATACAATCCCTGTAGTTAAAGGTT
>JAUCGK010000507.1 GCA_030378085.1 Candidatus Parabeggiatoa sp. HSG14 | reverse complement strand
GCATCCCCGAAAAATGGGAATGGCACGTTTTCAATGTATCATAACATATTGTTTTTAAATGTTTTTATGACATACAATTTAAATAACATTATTTTTATTTTTTACCCGAAAAATGGGAATGCGCCCACCTTAATTGAGAAAAAAACGTCTCACAAATTTTAAGTTAAGTGTCAGTTCAACTATCCGTTTTTTGTATCTGATATCTAATCTCAAATTCCTTAAGTAACTCTCCTAAATTGTGGAAACTCTGTAAACTCCACTTCATGTCTTGTTATCACATCATTAATTTTGAATATTAGCCAAGATTTATTTTTTCCAAGCAGAAGTCCAAATTTTAATTTGGGTTGCCAAGATAAATCTTGGATTCCAGTCAAATTCAAATATTAGTTGGACTGCCAAGATAAATCTTGAACTCCAATATTATCTATAATTCTGTAAATCAAAAATCCAAATCATGACACATACACTTTATATTAAAACCTTTGGCTGTCAGATGAATGAATATGATTCTTCACGTATAGCAGATGCTTTAAAAGTCTCTCACAGTTTAGAACTCACTGATGATCCCACTCAAGCCGATGTATTATTACTCAATACTTGTTCTGTTCGTGAAAAACCGCAAGAAAAGGTGTTTTCACTGTTGGGTACATGGCGACAGTTGAAAGAAAAACGGCCTGAGATTGTTATTGGCGTAGGTGGTTGTGTTGCTAGTCAAGAAGGTAAAGCTATTCGTCAACGCGCACCTTATGTTGATTTAGTTTTTGGGCCTCAAACTTTGCATCGCTTGCCCACGATGCTAACTGAAGTGCAACGCACTCATAAATCATTAATTGATATATCTTTTCCAGAAATTGAAAAATTTGATTATTTACCAAAACCGCGTAGTGAAGGTCCTACGGCATTTGTATCTGTTATGGAAGGATGCAGTCATTATTGTACGTTTTGCGTTGTCCCTTATACACGCGGTGAAGAATTTAGTCGTCCTTTTGACGATGTCATTGCTGAAATTGCGATGTTGGCTCAACAAGGAGTCCGTGAAGTAACGTTACTTGGACAAAATGTTAATGGTTATCGGGGAAAAATGTCGGACGGTGAGATTGCTGACTTGGGGTTGCTAATTACCTACGTTGCTGCTGTCGATGGCATAAAGCGAATTCGTTATACAACATCTCATCCCTTAGAATTGTCCGAATATCTTATACAAGTTTATGCAGAAATTCCCCAATTAGTCAGTCATTTACATTTGCCGGTGCAAAGTGGCTCGGATCGGATTTTGAATTTAATGAAACGGGGGCATACAGCATTGGAATATAAACATAAAGTCCATCGTTTACGGGAAGTACGCCCCGATTTAAGTCTGTCTTCTGATTTTATTGTAGGCTTTCCGGGGGAAACCGAGGATGATTTTCAAGCAACGATGCAATTAATTGAAGATATTGGCTTTGATCACTCTTTTAGTTTTATTTATAGCCCTCGCCCAGGCACACCTGCTGCTGACATACCGGATGATGTACCAATATTACTTAAAAAACAACGTCTTGCCCAATTACAAGCCCGAATTAGTGAAATGGCTTTTACAATCAGTAAATCTATGGTTGGCACGGTGCAACGGATTTTGGTTGAACATCCATCGCGTAAAAATTTTCAAGAATTGGCAGGGCGTACCGAAAATAATCGTGTGGTTAATTTTGTGGGGAATCATATATTGATAGGGCAATTTGTGGATGTACAAATTACTGATGCATTGCCTAATTCATTAAGAGGTACTTATCTTAAATCTTAGAATAGATTTTTCTACTATAAATAATTTTGGTGATAAATTGGAGTTCTTCGCAGAATTTTTGTGGCGTTTTGTAACCAGAAAATTTATAGCAATGAAATTTTCCTACAGTAAATATTTTGGTGATAAATTGGAGTTTTTCGCAGAATTTCTGTGGCGTTTTGTAATCTACCACCAAGAAATTTATAGCAACGAAATTTTCCTAACGAATGGGAGTTAAAACTCGACTATCAAGTTTTTAACTACAATTTGGTTTTGCAGCAATCAATTTTGAGTGTTCAGATATGTAAATCACTGGTTTTTTTTGGTTTTAATGAAATAATTTTTAATAAAATAATTTTTGTTGTTTTGTTGTAATTTTGAAAAAATTTTATAATTATCCTGAATCCTGTTGTTAATTTTTTTGTGATAAGTTGGAGTTCAAAACAAAGCTTTGTGGTGTGTCACAAATTGACAGTAAAAAATAATTTGTAATTCTGTCAAAACTCAAATCTCCCTTAACTTCTCTTTTGTTCAACCATGAAATCACTTATTTTCTTTTATCTCAGCACTCTATTAATTTGTGCAACACTCCAAGCAGAAGTCAATTTTGACGGTACATTGGGTCATCGTATGGTTTTAGAAGGGCCAGATTATGTTATTGGCGCAGAATTAGGCCAACAAATCGGTGGTAATTTATTTCATAGTTTCGACCAATTTAATCTCAACATGAATGAAAGTGCCACATTTTCAGGTCCCGATAATATTAATAATATTATGAGTCGACTAACTGATGGTAATCCTTCTCATATTGATGGCACACTTCGTAGCACTATTCCCAACGCAGATTTTTATTTAATTAATCCTGCCGGTTTGATGTTTGGGCCAAATACTACCCTTGATGTACAAGGTGCTTTTCATGCCAGCACCGCAGATGTACTTCATTTACAGGATGGAGGTAAATTTAATGCACGCAATTTATCAGAAAGTTCTTTGACTATTGCGCCGGTATCCGCGTTTGGTTTTTTGACAAATTCTCCAGCACCTTTATCTATCAATGGGACTAATGCCAAAATATCCACAGGAAATACTTTTTCTTTTGTAGCTGGCGACATACAGATTAGTCAAGCAAAACTAACAGCCAATGCAGGGCGTTTTAATCTAGCAAGTATTGCACAAGCAGGAAATGTCACACTTCAATCCGACAATATAACATTACCAAGCAATTTGGGTGATGTCACAATCTATAATTCTCGAATAAGCACTAGCTTTAAGATCACAAAAGGTGGGTTAACTGGGGGTGATATTTATATTCGTGCTGGCAGATTTGAACTCAATAATAGCCGATTGGAATCTAATACGCTTATAGGAAAAGGAAAAAAAATAGATGTACAAGCCAAAGAAGTCTTTATGAGTCATGGAGGGCAATTAACCACAACAACCATGAGTTCGGGCAAAGGCGGTTATATAAAAATTCAAGCGAATACAATCGGTTTATCCGGTGTGGGCAGTCAGGGGCAAGGTAGTACAATTATTGCAAATGTTGGTGATCCAGGATTAGGTGTAACAGTGACAGCTAAAGGAGACGGTGGTTCAATTGATATAGAGGCCAATAACCTAGAACTCTCTGATGGTGCATTGATAGGTACAACAACTTAGGGTTTTGGAAAGGGAGGCAATCTTAATACATAAAGTGGCAGACAGATTTTTCTGGTGAAGATCATCGAGGAATTACCAGTGGCATTTTGTCAGCTACAACAGGAGCGGGTAACGCTGGTACTGTTGAAATAGAAGCAAAAAAATTACACCTGACAGCTAGTGCGAAAATAAGCACAGAAAGCATTAGTATTGGGCAAGGGGGCAATATCAAAATTATTTTGTCAATTTATCAGGAGTAAGCAATGCTGGGCAAGGGAGTTTTATTGTTGCTAACGCTTCTGGCACAATTGAAAATGCAGGCGATGGTGGTACGATTAAATTAAACGCAAAACATCTACAATTGGCGAAAGGTGCTCAGATAGGAACGGCTACTTTTGGTACAGGACAAGGTGGTAGAATCAATCTCAAAGTGACTAACGATGTTTCTTTTAAAGGAATTGACAAAATAGGTTTTCATAGTGGCATTTTTACGATGTCACAAAGTAAGGCTAATAATGCAGGTAATGCAGGTTCTATTGTCTTAAAAACAGGTAATTTACATATAACCGAGAAAGCCAAAATTAATGCAGGTACAGACGGACTTGGCAATGGGGGAGATGTCAATATTGATGCCCAAAATATCAACCTGATAAATGAAGGAACTATCACCGCTTTTAGTGATGGTAAAGGGAATGCAGGGCAAATAGCATTGACAATAGAGAAGCAGCTACAAATACAAAATAGCAGGATAGAAACTTCAGCGAAAAGTGCTAATGGTGGCAACATAGCGGTTAACACCTTGGGTTATCTCTATCTTATTGACAGCTAAATAACGGCCAGTGTTAATGAAGAATTTGGCGGGCGCATTCCCATTTTTCGGGTAAAAAATAAAAATAATGTTATTTAAATTGTATGTCATAAAAACATTTAAAAACAATATGTTATGATACATTGAAAACGTGCCATTCCCATTTTTCGGGGATGCT
>JAUCGK010000341.1 GCA_030378085.1 Candidatus Parabeggiatoa sp. HSG14 | reverse complement strand
TTAAAGTCCCAATATCCGCTTATGATTTAGTTGGAAAATATTGGTGGCGATTTGCTAAAACATCACCTTGAGTATTTCCTCAAACTTTTTTATTCCTTTTTTTTCTTTTTAACTGCGAAATGTAGGTACTATATATATAAATTGTTAAAATACTTTTGTGAACCTACTTATACAATACCTTCGCCAATACCAAAATTTGTGTTTTGGGAATGAGGTACGATTTCCCGAAACCGGAGTTAGTATCAAGGGAAAATCCCCCACAAATCCCTTATTACAAATCCCTTCTAAAATATAATCCCTGTAGTTATTGTAAGGATTACACTGATGGTACTCCCAATCTATTAACAAGAATTATTAACTAGAGTATTTTAAGAGTGTTTCCAAAATATTTATTTATCAATAAGTTATACAAAATATTTTGCCTGATTTTAATGCAACTTATTGAATATCAATTGATTTTTTATTAAGGCTGCTCATAAAGCTGGTTTCACAGATTAAAGCTCCCTTTCATGAGAAAATTATCAAAAAGAGGTTGCAAAGCGGAACTTTAATAATTGCGATTTTTAAATTCAAGAGGTTGAAAAATAAATTTTCATTTATGCCTCAAAGGGTCATTTGTTGGGTGAAACGATGTGCCACTTTTATAAATACTTATTTTATATCAATAAGTTGCACTAATTTCATCGAAAATATGTATGCTAACCCATTGATAATATGAATAATAGGAAACAGGTTGTGTATACTTTAGTTAAGTAAGTAACCAACGTTCTATCACCTCATAATGTGCGCCACTGCTATTCAGTGTAGAACGCACTAAACAAAAATCTTCCACTGTCCATCTGATGGGTGTGATAGGCGGTAACATTTTAATTTTGTTCGCTCTTCGCATTAATGTGACATGTGTCTTAAAAGGGCGTGTTTCAGGATGATAACCGCAATCCTGTAAATCCGTGCTGAGACGAGTAACTAAATCTTGCAAAGTATTTGGTATTTGGTTTGCACCAAGCCATAAGATACCTGTTCTTGACCAATAACTTAACTTATCCAAAGACAAATTGAAGCAACGACCTTGCACGCTTGCTGCGACTTGTTGCATACATTGTTTAGTCGGTATATCGACTTCACCGAGAAATGCAAGGGTAATATGCCAATTTTCAGGTGGAATGATTTTACCCTGAATATTTTGCGTGACAGGTTGGCTAAGTTTTGTTAAGGCTTGACGCACATCCTCGTTAAGCCATAATGCAAAAAACAAACGTTCTGTAGAATTATTGGACATAATGATATATGAGAAATGCTATAAAATACTTTAGTATGCTCTGCTGTGTTTGGGAAAATTATACTCTAAACGCTTAAGTTTTCGGTTTTTTGAATGACTAAAACGCCAGAAAATACCTGCCAGGTTTTCAAAACCTGGCAGGTATCAAATCCGAAAACTTGAACGTTTAGAATATATTTTTTCGTTTATCCTTTTTTCAATTGGAAATCAGGGTTTTTGGCCCTGTATGGAAAATTGTTTTTCTCACCTTGCGATAACCTTCAATATCCTCCTTTAAAAATATTAAGGCCACAATTTTTTCTTGATATTTAAGTATTCCCCAAGAACTGGGTTCGCTATTATTAAGAAATTTACCATTAAGGTGTTGAGTTAATGGCTTGATTTTTCCCTTAAATAAAACTTCAATCACTTCGCGTTCAACGACATTTGGAAGTTGCGTAAAAAATTGTTGATGAGTGTCATGACCTTTTAAAACGATTTCTTCGTCAGACTCGTCATAATAACGATAGTCATATTCTGGTGTTATCCAGATTTTATGATATTTATAGGGATGATGAGCAGCCGGCATCAACAGAGCTATTTGAGGAATTTCAGGTAAAGAAGCACTAATAGCACTTAACAATTTGACTAATTCTTTCCCAGTTTGTTTTTCCAAGAGAGATTTTTTGTGCATGGCTTGGAGAATGGAATCTGGAAATAGAGTGATAATTTGTGACAAAGAGCGATCCAATTCCTGGGATTGTTTATTCAGTTTTTCCTGAAACTCAACCCGATTTTTAGCGAGACGAGCTTGTTCTCGATACTTGTCTATTTGGTGAAAGATAAAAAAATTCACAAACACCATCACAATAACAATCAGTAAAATGACCTTTCTTTTGCGGGAAATTTGCAAAGGTGGTGCTGATACTCCCATTTTTTTGGCCGCAAATTCTGCTAAAACTGCCAAACTACTCAACAGGCTTGATAGTACCAATAGAACAGCAAAAAAACCAAAAATAACGATAATCAACTGGGCATAATTATCTATCCAATTTGGGAGAATATCCCAGTCTAAAAATTCATCACTTGTCCATAGAATAATTCCAGCGGCAAACAATATAAAAACAAATAGTGTTAAGTTAGTTGTTAAACGAGATATCAAGAGGTAATTAATTTTCATAGAAATGATTCCTATTGAGAATAGTCCATCATCAAATTTGTGTTTTTCTGATTTTAAATCATATTAACTGATATTACGCACTGCACTTCCAAAAGTGAATATAGGAGTACAAAATTTATTTTGCGAGGAGTTACACTCTAGTTGGCAAAATAAATTTTGCACTCCTGTTTGGAAGCCATCTGCGTAACATCAGATATTAAATTAGGATTTAAACGATTAATTATACTCCTCCTTTTTTTCTACCGTGGAAATAGCGACACTATGTAAAGCATCAACCAAACGCCAAACAGGTACGACATCAAGATTAGGTATCGGCTCTTGGGGAGTATTAGATTTAGGAACAATAGCTCGTTTAAAACCATGTTTAGCTGCTTCGCGTAAACGCTCTATACCATTAGGTACAGGGCGAATTTCTCCTGCTAATCCAACTTCTCCAAATACCGCCAGATTATGGGACAAGGTGACATTACGCAAACTGGATAATACTGCCAATAAAATAGGTAAATCGGCACCTGTTTCACTCACACGAATACCACCTACCACATTTACAAATACATCCATATCATAAGTAGCTATCCCACCATGTCGGTGCAATACTGCCAATAAAACGGCCAAACGATTTTGATCTAATCCCAAAGCAACGCGACGCGGATTTGGTGTAGGAGAACTATCCACTAAAGCTTGCACTTCTACCAACATAGGGCGTGTGCCTTCATGAGTGATCATAATAACACTCCCTGGCGTTTCCGCTTCATTGCGTGATAGGAAAATGGCAGAGGGATTACTCACTTCCTCTAGTCCTTTATCACTCATGGAAAATACACCCAACTCATTAACGGCACCAAAACGATTTTTAATGGCACGTATCACACGAAAACGAGTACCACTATCTCCTTCAAAATAAAGGACTGTATCTACCATGTGTTCTAAAACACGAGGTCCTGCTAATGCCCCCTCTTTGGTGACATGTCCCACCAAAAACACGGCTATATTGGTTTGTTTGGCAAACCGTACCAGTTGTGCGGCACTTTCACGGACTTGGGAAACAGAACCTTGGGCAGATTGTGAAATTTCTGTATGTATGGTTTGAATAGAATCTACCACCATCACTTTGGGTTTCTCTTTCTCGGCAGTATTTATGATTTTTTCAACCCGCGTTTCAGTAAGTAATTTTACCCGATGAACATTTAAACCCAAACGTTGGGCGCGGAGACTGACTTGTTGTGGGGATTCTTCACCAGTAACATATAATGGTGGCGTATCAGAATTTTGACTGAGTGTTGACATGGTTTGTAATAATAAAGTGGATTTTCCAATCCCTGGATCACCCCCAATCAAAACAATTGATCCACCCACCAATCCGCCCCCTAAAACACGATCTAATTCTGCCATTCCCGTTGTTGTACGGGCAGTTTCTACCGCTTCTACCGCATCCAATAAACAAACGCTTGCTTCAGTACCACTATAACCGGAGCGTCCTTTGTATTGGCTAGGTGCTTCTTCTATCACTGTTTCTTCTAAAGTATTCCACTCGCCACACTCAGGACATTGTCCTGCCCATTTTGGAGAAACGGCAGCACATTTTTGACAAGCGTAAACATTTTTTTGACGTGCCATAATGAATTATTATTTTCTATGAGACAATAACCTTCGCCAATTAAAAAATGACATGATAATAGGGATAAAGTTCATTATATTTTCCTGAAACCAATATATTGCTTAAGTTTCGGGAAATCGTACTTAATGAACAAAATAACAATTTCTGACATTGAAAAAGGTATTGATTATATTGATATATTTTTTAATTGTTAATGAGTCGTTTGTTATTGGGCGCATTCCCATTTTTCGGGTAAAAAATAAAAATAATGTTATTTAAATTGTATGTCATAAAAACATTTAAAAACAATATGTTATGATACATTGAAAACGTGCCATTCCCATTTTTCGGGGATG
>JAUCGK010000340.1 GCA_030378085.1 Candidatus Parabeggiatoa sp. HSG14 | reverse complement strand
AGTTAGTGTATGATGTCATATTTTTGGTTTTTATAAGCTGAAAATCAATGATTTACGATTAAAGGCTCTATTTATTGGCCGTAACATTTTGTTTTGTAAGTAAATTATATTTTTATCAGCCTAGGATGCCACTATACATGCAAAAGATATTTTGCTCGTTTCCAGGCTAACAAGTAAACCAGAAAAATTAAAACCGTTTTGAAAGGACTGATATGATTAAAGAAGAGGAAACGAATCGCGGTACCGATGAAACTTTTTTGCAACTTATGAAGCTAAGTGGCAATAGTCTATTGAAAATGTTAGGATTTTCTGCTGAACAGGCGGAAAAATAGACTTTCCAAGCAGTGGTACTCAAAGAAAAAGAACTCAAACCTGATATCAAAGGTTTTCCAATACTGGCCAGTGACGAAGGGCGAATTTTTATCGAATTTCAGGGATACTGGGATCCCTTCGTTTGTCATAGATTGATGGCTGAAGTCTTCTTAGGGTGTGCGAGTGAGAAGTATTCGGGTGAGGTGGTTGCGTGTATTGTTTATACGGACAAAACTTACCAAGAGGCTGCCCTGCCACTCAATGAATTTACCGATATGACCAACTGCCATTTAGGCGGTTGTATTCGGGAAATCTTGCTCACTGATTACACTGAGAAAGAACTTGAAGCCATTGATCCCAAATTGGTCGTCTTGGCTCCCTTTACCGTCTCAGCAGAGACTAACAAAACGACACTGTTGGCCAAAGGGCAAGAATGGAGCCATTTAGTCAGGGAAGTCTTTCCAGAGACATTACAGAAAGAAGCCCTGAATTTGTTAGGTTTGTTTTTACTTAATCGGTTTCGTCAATTTAATTATGAAGAGGTGGTTGCTATGTTAAATTTTGATCTCATGGATACGGTAGCTGGTCAGCAGATATATGATATGGGCCATGAAAAAGGAGTTGATGAAGGATATCTGGGTGCCCAAGAAATGCTGATTGGTATTTTGAAAGAACGCTTTGGTGTGGTGCCTAGCGAAATCATGGCCCAAATTCGGGCGATTAAACAATGGGATGTGTTAAAAAACCTTCCAATACAAGCCTTACGTTGCCCTGATGTGGGTAGTTTTAAGAAAAAGCTCTCATAACAGATTTTGAACAAGATTACACGGATTAAAGGATTAACAGGATTTAAAACCAAATATTGTCTGAATCAGAATTTACAGAATTTTAGAATTTCCAGAATGAAAACCAAACCATGAAATGAATGATTTTGATTTAATTCTGAAAATTCTGATTCAGACAAAAAATAATCCTGTCAATCCTTTAATCTGTTTAATCCTGTTCAAAATTTTACTTTGAAAATGAGAGACATAAACCAATGACAAAAGAAGAATTGCTCGAAATCATTAAACAAGCCACCAAAAATGGTGTGACATCACTTGACTTATCATATAATGGATTAACAGAATTACCTCCAGAAATCGGGCAGTTGATCCAACTGACTGAGCTATACCTTTATAAGAATCAACTAATAACTTTGCCCCCAGAAATTGGTCAGCTAAGCAAACTAACAACGCTACGTCTTGACAATAATAAACTAACCGTTTTACCCCCAGAAATAGGTTTATTGATTAATCTGAAAGAATCTAGTGCTTATAGAGGATTAAAACTTGACTATAATCCACTGGAATCACCACCGCCTCACATTGTTGAACAAGGTATAGAAACAATTTTAGCCTATCTCCAAGCACAATTACAAGAAGTGGGAAAAAAACAACGGCCTTCTAAACTTACACCAAATTTAAAGGATCAAGATAAACAATTAGATGAAATTTCTGATGAAAATGGGAGTCAACAAGAACCCAACGAGGATGATAAGCCTATTATCAGATTCGTCAATAAAATGCTCTTTGATGCCATTAAAATGGATGCATCTAATTTACATTTTGAACCCTACGAAAAATTCTATCAGGTACGTTTTCGTGTTGATGGTATATTGAAAGTAGTTTCAAGTCCACCCGTTTCTCTTTCACGTAAAATTGCAGCCCGTATTAAACTCATGTCACGCCTTGATGTTTCTGAACCTCGTGTACCTCAAGATGGTCGTATTAAACTCAAGTTATCAAAAGATGAAGCGATTGATTTTCGGGTTAGCACTTGCCCTACTTTATGGGGCGAAAAAATTGTTATGCAAATACTTAATCCTTCAACTATAGGACTTGACATTGATAGACTTGGCTTTGAAGAAGAACAAAAGCGTATTTATCTTGAAGCACTTACAAATTCTAGCGGTATGATTTTAGCCACAGGACCAGCCGGTAGTGGTAAAACAATTACTCTCTATACGGGACTTAATATTCTCAACAAAGAAAACGTTAATATTTTTACGGTTGATGACCCAGTAGAAATTAATTTTCCTGGTATCAATCAGGTACAAGTTAATGAAAGAATCGGTATGAGCTTTGCCAAAGTGTTCAAAGCATTTTTGCGGCAGTCCCCTAATATTTTTTTAATAGGAGAAATACGTGATTTGGAAACAGCGAGTATAGCTATAAGTTCGGCTAGTGCAACTGATATCTTAGTGATGTCAGCATTGCATACTAATGATGCACTACAAACATTAACTCATTTGTTTGATATGGGGGTTCCATCCTTTGCAATTGCTCATGCAATTAAACTCATCATAGCACAAAGATTAGTTCGTTGCTTATGTGATTATTGCAAAATTGAACAAAATATTCCTGAACAAGCTTTACTTATGGAAGGATTTAAAAAGGAAGAAATTCCTGAACTTAAATTTTATGGTCCTAAATGGGGTGGATGTAATAAATGTGATCGTTCTGGATACAAAGGACGCACGGGTATTTTTCAAGTCATGCCTATTTCGGAGAATATAAAACAATTAATTATGGAAGGCTGTGGTCCAATTGAGTGGGCAAAACAGGCTCAGCGTGAAGGTATACCTGATTTACGTGAATCTGGGTTAAAAAAAGTGAAAAATGGAATAACGTCGTTGGATGAAGTAAATCGTGTCGTTCCTACACAGTATAGAAATTAACTTATTAAAATTAGTGGAATTTAAAAACACCTTACATTCCAAAAAAGAGAATCGCTAATTTGTTGACATCTTAACCTGCCCTGTTGCTAAATCATCCATGTCTAATAAATAATTAAAGTATGCCTTATTCGTTTATCCACGTAATTCGTTGTACTCAATTGCATTGCTACCAAAGAAAATCCTTGCGTTGATTCAATCCTTGTAGTTAAAATATGACATCATCATCAAACTCACTTTGAAAACGAAAAACTTACCTAGCTTTTTGAGGAATATAAAATGCACACAACATTGACTTTAGACAATAACATCGCAACACGCTTAAAACAGCTGAGTCACTTGCATAATCAGAGCTTCAAACTTATGGCTAATGAGGTATTAAATGCAGGGCTTAATCTCATCGAATCCAAGTCTGTCCGTCAAGATAAACCTTACCGGATTAAGCCAGTCCATCTTGGTGCAAAGTTATCGAATCTGGATAACGTGGCAGAAGTCATTGCAGCAACAGAAGGTGAATTGTACAAATGAGCCATGCAAAAGATATTTTGGTAGATATTAACTTGTTGCTTTATGCCACAGTTTCGTAGGGTGGATAATAGGAAAAAATCCTTGCTTATCTCCAATCTTTGTAGTTACAATATAATCTTATCATCTGATCTCATGGAGACTCAAATTATGACACTAACAGATTCACCTACCCCGTTGAATAGTGGCCCAATTTTGAATGGCTTATTACCAACGGTTAAAACACTATCACACGTTGATAAGATACGTTTAATGCATTTTTTGATGACGGATTTGGTTCAAAGAGAGGGTATAAACTTAATAGAACCAGATGAAAGCTATCCTATTTGGACACCGCTTAATGCTGTCGAAGCTGCGGATACCCTTTTAAAAGCTTTAACGGAAGAAAATCAAAGGACAACAGCATGATTAACGCCGAGTTATTTACGTTTACCGAAGTGCAAAAAGAGAAAGACATAAGCACTGTTTTGCCTTATTTGCCACTCACATTGATCCATGGAAATAACACTTTAGAAGTATCAGGGTTACTGGATACCGGCGCAAGTGTTAATGTTTTGCCTTATCAAGTCGGTGTAAACCTTGGTGCAGTGTGGGAACAACAAACCATACCTCTCAGATTAACCGGTAATTTGGCACAATTCCCCGCTCGTGTTTTAGTTTTGCAAGCGAGGGTATCGCAATTTCAACCGGTGCGTTTGGCTTTTGCATGGACACAAGCTAGGCTGATAAAAATATAATTTACTTACAAAACAAAATGTTACGGCCAATAAATAGAGCCTTTAATCGTAAATCATTGATTTTCAGCTTATAAAAACCAAAAATATGACATCATACACTAACT
>JAUCGK010000506.1 GCA_030378085.1 Candidatus Parabeggiatoa sp. HSG14 | reverse complement strand
CCGTACACGGGTGGAACCAAACATCATTCGACACTTTGCTTTAATTTTTCTATTTTGGGACTTCCCCCTGTGTACGGGGGGTTAGGGGGGTAAAAAGGTAGGTGTCCCCAAAATTCGTTATAATCAGTTATATTTCTTGAGTCTAAGAGGCCTTTTGCTGATGTTGTTTTAATTTCTCATTTTTAACCATGCCATCTCCAATCTTTCTATAAAAGAATCAAGAGCCGGTATAGCCCCATATCGACCTTCAAAATAGTTTTTTTCGTATCTTCTCTAAATTCTGTGGAAAAAACCTGACAGGTTTTGAAAACCTGTCAGGTTTGAGCGAGTTTACCCACATTTTTTGAGAAGATACTTTTTTTCTTTATCTATAGTGTTTCCCGATTGCGTCAGGTACAAGTCCCCTCCTTAATTTAAGGAGAGGATTTAGGGGAGGTTGTACTTTATTATCCCATCGGGAAACGCTATAATTGTCATCATTGGAGGCATTTTAGCTTCAATTTCATCAATAACCAAAACGCCTCTTTTGCTCAAAACCTAATGATATGGCCACTTAAATGATTTGAAGTGAGGCAGTACTTTGTAAAATTTTATAGAGGGATAATATGATATTTCAGTTTTTCATCTCGACTAGGATTAGCAGGATCACTGATTCGTTCAATAATAACTTTGGCTAATTTTCGAGGATTTGAATTACCAACGGTTTGGATATCATCATCTATCTTTATTGAAAAAGTTCTCGTTGAACCCGGTGTTGAAATAGTTACTGTTGCTATCACTTGTCGTGCGGGTTTAGAATTATTTTCATCCTTTTGATCGTCGTAGTAATTAACACCTACAAAATATTTTCCAACCTGCAATTTATTGCAATCACTATAGTAATGTTCTGGACCAAATCCACGAGTATTATCAACATCCAAATATCCACTATGACCGGTTTTACTGCTATAGAACACATGCGTGTTATCTGGTTCAACAACATGAAGATCGACATCACTGTGATCAAGATTCCAAGTCATTGTGACTGTAAGTGAACCTGTTTTAACCAATTGTGGTGGTTCTTTTAGTTTGCTCAATTCTTGTTTGATACCATTAATCATTTCAGAACGTATATTATAATGTGGTGATAAATAAGTCTCTTTAAAATCATGAGCTGGAACAGAACCCATAAAATCAATAACTCTACCATTATCAGCACGACGAAGTGTCCAATTTGAAGGCAATGAACCGGGTACTGAAGTGATAATATCAAGGTGATTAGTGAGATAAGGCGTTTTTTTACCACCAACATTATTGGCAGGGGTTGCCACACCAAATAAACCAAAACCTTCCATCGGAACTACTGGTTTCTGAATCATCAGTATTTGGCGAGCGAGGTTAGCATAGAAATTTCCTTCTGAATGAGAAACGACAAGCACTTTTTGTCCTTGAAAAATGGCTTCACGGTATTTCTCAACATGGGCAGTCAATTCTGGTGCATTGATTTTATATTTCCAATTATACACACGTTGCGCTAACTCAATGTACCAATGATGCGGACTTGCTGATTGTAACAGTTCTTCAAAGGCATCTGCTGAATAATTATATGCTAAATCATACGTAATTTCTTGATCAGCATAAGTGTTACCTAAACTTAAAGCAAGCTCATTTTTAGCCATAAAAGCTTGTTTAGGCGTTGTTAATGCCCCATTTTCAAATACAACTCGAAATTTTTCAAGTACGGTTTCACAATTATTTTGCTGTGCCTGTGCAAACGCACTCGCAAACAGCAATGATGTGAAAGCATAAGCAATCATTGTTTTCATTAAAATTCTCCCTTAATCGCACACCGGCTCAATAGGTTGCGTAAAATACGCGCCTCTGATGAGTTTACTTGATTCCAAATATTTGGATAATCGTTCTTTCGTATTTGTTGTCCAAGCTTCTAATTCTTTGGCAAGATATTGTCTTTTGTCGTAATCCTGTATTGGATCGGACAGTATCTTAAAAGTACAACTCGTTGCGCGTGCAATTTGCTCAGCTGATTTTAAGGCTTCTTCCTTTGTTGTAGCCTCCATAAATTTTTGCAAAGCACGCGCTTCTTGTTCGGCAGCACGCTTTATTTTTGGGGTGTATGAGAACTTTTGTTCAATAAGTTTGTCAATGTCATCACGTATGCCGTTAGCATTGTCATCCGTATCCTTGAGCTTGGGAGAAAATATTTCCTGTATTTCAGCTAAGGTAGCAGATGGCACAAGGGATTCATTTTGAGCAGAACTTTCATCATTACAACCCGATACTAAGAGTGTGATTGCAAAAATAGTAAATGGTTTAAACGTCATGTATTTCTCCTCCTAAAAAGTTATACAAAGTTGAAAGGGTAACATGGAGTCCAAACCTGAAGGTTTGAGCATTCCAAACCTGAAGGTTTGAACTCCAGTCTTTGCCAGAAATCCTATTTTTTCAAAAATGTTAAAATATTTATGTGTACTTAAGTTAGGGAGAGGGATTTAAAACACCTAAAAATTTGTGCTTCAGTATCTGCCTAATATCTGCATATAACTCAGATATCCATGGATGTATGGATGTATTGAGAACAACCGTTTGCATATCTTGCTGGGGAGCCAATATAACCGTTACCTTATCTAATCCGATGGTTGCCACAAGAACAAACAGTTCTTCAATAGCTTCATCACCAATTGCCAAGCAGCCTATAGATACTGCTTTACCATGAATAAAAATATCGCCACCTAAGTGAGTACGTTGTTCTTCAGCCGCTTTATTTTTATCAAAATCATTCGGATAATTAATCTGCATGGACAAATGATAAAGGCTATTAGGATTCAAGAAGTTGAGGCGGTAAATGCCTTCAGGTACTTGGCGATCTCCTTCACGTAATTTGGGTCCGGCAATGCCGCTGGCTGCTAAAATAGGATAATGTCGTATTGATATCCAAATGCCTTCTTTTTTTGCCCACATTTCCAAGCGTTTTTCAGCTTTAAAACCTAACAGTGCTAGATGCTGCGGTGGATAAGGCACATTGGCTTTTTCAAACCAGGGTAAAAGACGTGCTTTAGTCTTATCACCAATATCAACTAAAACATCGCTTACGGTTTTTTTATTCATAACGCCTTGAAGAAAATCGCTATTGGTTACTTTGCGAGTAACATCAGGATAAAACCAAAACATTATAACACTCACAACTCCCAACAACAAAATAATCCTAAAAATACGTATAAGGATGGTTTTAACAAATGATTTAAAAGAGATTTTCATAATTTTAAATTATTTTGCTTTTTCCGCACTAGAATTTGGAGTCCAAGATTTATCTTGAAAGTTTTGCCAAACTAAATGTAATTACTCAGCCTCTCGTTCCAACGATCCAGCATCAATGCCATTAAGTTAAGGAATATTTGTAGGGTGGGTAGAACTTCGTTACACCCACCAACTATTTAAAAATGGTGGGTTGAACGTTCCGTTACTTCGTTGCGTTATCACTCTACCCACCCTACACGTCTTAACTTAATGGCAGTTTATTCCAAATTTATTTTGGGAGCAATTTGAAACATGGCTTTTGAAAGTTGTGGAATATTTTTTAAAGTCAAATAAGGCATCTGTGCTAATAAAGGAACTTCTAAATATTCTAATAGTGTTTCTATGGAGGATTGTCCATCAAAATCTGGATCAACGGGATTAGCTATCCAGCCTGCTAGAGTACAGCCATCGTATAAAATCCTCTCTGCACTCAATAGCGCATGATTAATACAGCCTAAACGCAAGCCAACCACCAAAATAACGGAGGTATTCATAGCCAATACCATATCTTTTAGGTTTTGTTTCTTATTAATTGGTATACGCCAACCTCCCACTCCTTCTACTACTATTACATCAGCAAGTGTTGTCAACTGTTGATATTTATTGATAATCTTTTCTAACTGAATAGGTTGCCCAATTTGAGCGGCTGCAATATGGGGTGCAATAGCGGGTTCAAAAGCGTAAGGGTTTACACAATCATAAGGTACATCTAACCCACTTAACTCTAAAATTTGTTCAGCATCACTATTTCGGTAGCCAACTCCGTTATGATAACAACCTGCTGCAATAGGTTTCATACCCGCAACTCGTAATCCTTGATTTTTGAAGTGTTGGATTAATGCTAAAGTACACCACGTTTTACCTATTTCAGTATCAGTACCTGTGATAAACCAAGATTGATTCATGTAAATTATTTTCCTTTATTATTAAAGTCAGTTGATTAAGCATGTGTTGAATCTCCATATTGAGAATTATATCTTTCGTTATACTTCCAACAAAAAGTCGTTGTCAATGCGAATTAAGGATTGAGTAAGTCATTGAAAAATAGCGTGATTAAAATTGATGATTTGATGTATCTTTCTCAGTTAATTTTCTAACATGCTGTTTTTATTAGATATAAAAATTTTAACCC
>JAUCGK010000339.1 GCA_030378085.1 Candidatus Parabeggiatoa sp. HSG14 | reverse complement strand
CCCCCCGTACACAGGGGGAAGTCCCAAAATAGAAAAATTAAAGCAAAGTGTCGAATGATGTTTGGTTCCACCCGTGTACGGGGGGTTAGGGGGGTGTCCCCAAAATCTGTTACAATCAGAAATTTTTGCTTGATGACTAATTCTTATAAGCCAATTTTTTTATATCGTAAGGAATGAGGATTAAATAAAATCCGAATCTTAAACCTGACAGGTTTTAAAAACCTGTCAGGTTTGAACCTCAAAGAATAAGATATTTTGCTGTTTAAGCAGAAAAATTTACAACAAGAAACCACTTTTCAACACTTTGTTTCTAAACATAAATGAGCAATTTGACTCATACTTTAATTTAACCAAGTTCAGAAATTGCCGCTTTCGCTTGTTCTGCCATCCCCGCTTGCCCATACCAATAGCCATCACAACTTTCCATTGGCATTAAACGTTGCAAACGCACCGTATCTTCTGCTAAATTCCCAGGTTCCTGTAAACAACGATGGAAAATTTCAACGATTTTTTCTGTATGCCTTGACTGAGGACTAATGCGTAACACATCAACATTCATTGATTTTATATCATCCAAAGCCGGTAACAAATTGTAAAAACAAGCAGACTGCGTTTGAATCCCATTTAAACTGAGAAAAGGTTTCTTATCCTGACTGGAAAGTGTTAAACCATCAGGATAATCTAAACAACGATATTGGCAATCATCTTTAGGCAAATTGTGGGCACGCGCCGTAAAACAACGCGCTGAATAAGCTAATGGTAAACGCCCATAGACAAGTACTTCTGTTTCTACACCTTCTGGAAGTGTTGCTTGCATGTCAGCCAATGTATCGCGGGATAATTCAACAGGTAATACCCAACGGCGTAACCCCAATTTTGCAAGCTGTGTCAGGGCGCGAGTGTTATAAAGATTAACGCTAGTACCTGTCACAAAAGAATTTCCTTCTAATAAATTTACAGCTGCCATATCATTGGCTTCTACCATAAACTGACCGTTTTCACAAAGACGGCGTAATGTTTTAAGCTCCGATTCTGCTTCCAACAAAGCCAATGTAGATAACACAACTTCTTTACCTGCTTCTGCTAATTTTTTTGCCAAGGTTAACCAATCAGAAGTGCGTAAAGATTTGCGTTTAGAACAAATCGTTTCCCCTAAATAAATAATATCAACGGGGGTTTCTATCATCTGTTCATAAAAATCAAAAAGTGTATCACGAGACCAATAATATAAAACGGGTCCCAAGGAAAGTTTAGGTTGAGTGTTATTCATTGTCTTAAAAAAACCCTTCTACTATATTTAAGATGCTAAAAATATTCTAGGGAGTGGGATTTATTTTTCTAATAGCTATTAATTTGAAATGTGATTTTTACGCGAGAGAGGCAAAAAGAATGAGTTTGAGTTAATAAAAATTTGATTTTGAACACAAATTAAAATTATTTTTCTACTTGCGGGCAAAGATTAGAGGTGAGTTACCGAAATTTTTAGTCGTCAGCTTGCTTTTAGCCATGAGATTGAGTCTCATGGCTAAGGATTCTCTCTTTTCTACTACTTTAAATTATAAGTCGTTGACAGTTTTTTAGGCACTGCTACGTTTTTCAACACCACGTATTGAGGTAAACCATTTTCATAAGGCGGATAATCTTCGCCTAAAATCAACGGTTGCAAATATTCGCGGCAAGCTTCAGTAATACCAAAGCCATCTTCACTGATGAAGTCAAGGGGCATTTTTTTCTCTACATTTGCCACATCCGCTAAATTCGCTAAACCAATTTTCCACTGGTAGGGATTGTTAGAAATTCGCTCAACAGTTGGCATGACTGCGTTTTTTCCTTCTATAGCCAATTCCACTGCGGCTTTGCCTAAAGCATAGGCTTGCTCTACATCGGTTTTAGATGCAATATGGCGTGCTGCACGTTGCAGATAATCGGCAACCGCCCAATGGTATTTATGTCCCAGGCTATCTTTAACTAATTGTGCAATGACGGGAGCAACACCCCCTAATTGAGCATGTCCAAATGCATCACGAGTACCCGCTTCGGCTAAAAATTTGCCTTCTTTATTCTTAGCACCTTCTGATACCACGATAGAACAGTAACCATACTTTTTCACGGAATCATCGACTTTGGCAAGGAATTTTTCCTGATCAAAAATGATTTCGGGAAACAAAATAATATGTGGCGCATCACCTTCTTTTTCAGCGGCTAAACCACCTGCAGCTGCAATCCATCCTGCATGTCTCCCCATTACTTCCATCACGAAAATCTTAGTCGAGGTTTTTGCCATAGAAGCAACATCAAAACTTGCTTCTCGGATAGACACTGCTACATACTTAGCAACAGAACCAAAACCGGGACAATTATCGGTGATTGGCAAATCATTGTCTACCGTTTTAGGCACACCAACACAGGTAATGGGATAACCCATTTTTTCACCAATTTGTGACACTTTATGCGAAGTATCTTGAGAATCACCACCACCATTATAGAAAAAATAACCGATGTTGTGTGCTTTAAATACCTCAATTAAACGTTCATACTCGGCTTTGCTTTCTTCTAAACCTTTCAATTTAAAGCGACATGAACCAAATGCCCCAGCAGGTGTATGACGTAATGCCGCAATAGCCGCATCGGATTCCTGACTTGTATCAATCAAATCCTCAGTGAGCGCTCCGATAATACCATTGCGTCCAGCATAAACCTTGCCGATTTTATCTGTATGATTGCGAGCTGTTTCAATAAGCCCACAAGCTGTTGCATTAATCACTGCTGTGACACCGCCTGATTGAGCATAAAAAGCATTTTTGAGCATAATGTCAATTCCTCTTGTTTATAAAATAATAATGAAAAAAAGATTATGATAAGAGCCTCTTCATAGGTATTTGGTATTTATTTAAGCAATTGATTTTATTAAATATATTATTGTTCCCAAGTTTTACTTGGGAACGCACTGCCCAAGAAGCTCCGCTTCGAGAAAAACCAAAAGAATCACTCAATCTTAGAAAACTTCAATGAAACAACCTTGTCGAAGCAAAGCTTCTGGGTAGTGCGTTCCCAAATAAAATTGGGGAACGATAAAAATTTTGGTGCTAAACCTGACAGGTTTTTAAAACCTCTCAGGTTTCAACTTTCGTATTTTATTGAATCCTCATTCCTAAACAAAACCAACTACATCTGCCAAAATGATAAATAACTTTGCAACCTCGCTTTTTCATAGCAACTGTTCTGATGAATGATTTTTATTATCCTGTAACAAATGAAAATCAAGCGGATTGAAGAGGCTAAAGAAATTCTTTTTCTTCCTTAATTCCCCATGACATGAAACTTTAATTCCCTCCTGGTGAGCACGAATCGCATCATTTTCATAATGCGCTTTATCTAATTCTATCTTTACTTTATGTTCTTTACCATCAATATTGCCCAAAATAGTTATTTTTCCTACATTTGCACCCGACTCTGGACGTTTTAGTGCAACAACATAGCCTTCTAATTGTATTTCTTCAGAACGGCTTTCCCATAAAGCATTACTTGCTTTTTCAATAAATGGTAGAACTTCTTTTGAAAAGGTTATTCTGGGGGAAATATCTTCCGATAAGGGTCTAGGCATGTATGACCAAGATACCCTAATTTCCAAAGGTCGGTACTGTCCAGCCCCTCCCATATCTGTTATAGCATCACATAGATTCGCACTCATTCCCTCAGAAACTATCTTTTGGAAGGGCGCAACATCAAAATTTCCTTGCTGATTAGCAGATAAAGCAACCTTTTGAAGGGCGTTTAATCCACGCATCAACGTTTCTACAACTATCCGCTCAAAAGGTTTAATTTCAGGTATTTCTAATTGTTTATTCAATAATTCAGGGTTAATAGGAGAGATTAATTTCACCACATAACTATTCGGCTCGCTTTGAGCTAATAAACGAATTTGACTTAAATATTTTGTCACATCTCCAGGTGGCCTATTCAAATAATAAGGCTTTGGCTCTATACCCGCAGCCAGAGTAACAGCCACCCTAGCTGCTGAAGCGAGCATGTCTTTTGCCCGTTGATGTAATAACAACGCATATTCTAACGGAAGTGTGCTACTTGTATGAAAAATATCTTGTGTTCTTATCTGTATCACATCTCCCAATGCGACAGTATCCAAATCTGCTTTAATACTCAATTGAGGACGATTTTCAAATAAAGCAAGCGTTTTTATAGCTTCTTTCATACAGATGGCAAAATCTTGCCCCTCTCGCTTTAGAGGTAAAAATATTTTAAATTCTTTGCCAGTACTACTTTGATGTTGAGTCCAAATAACAGTATTTTCTCCAAAATGATCCACCTTTTGCCAACCATATGTTTGAAGATAAGCAATTAGATTTAATGGATTCAGTGCATCAAAAATCGAATGTTCAAGTGTGTTTGCTTTCATGGAAATTTTATTTTTTGATTAATTTTAGATTATGAATTTTTTATTTATAGCAT
>JAUCGK010000338.1 GCA_030378085.1 Candidatus Parabeggiatoa sp. HSG14 | reverse complement strand
ATTAACATTTTTTTATAAGGAGTGACGCTGGAGCGTCACGAAATGCCTTCCAACGCAGGAGCGTTGGAACGAGAGGCTGAGTAGTTACGACTATTTTTACTAAGGAACGTGCATAAAATAATTTAGTCAACTTCAAAACCAGACCTGGCAGGTTAAAAAAAACCTGCCAGGTCAAAGTCACATAAGGTTATGCTTTATAAAATAATCCTTTCCTTGGTATATCGGGGATAGGTTGGGTAAGTGATGAAACTGTCATAATGCTCCCCTTTTTAATTATTAATTGTTAATTGTTAATGGTTAATTACTAATTATATTTGGTATTAAAATATTTAAAGAGTGATTCTTGTGAATAATATAGTTTTTTAGATAAATAACTTCACAAAACCTGCCAGGTTTCCAAAACCTGACAGGTTTGAACGAAAAATTATTTTTATGAACATCTATAATAATGTAGTGACATTGGAGTCCAAACCTTCAGGTTTGGAAAGCCCAAACCTAAAGGTTTGGACTCCATGTTACTTCTGAACCATGCCAAAAATTACATGTAAGGACAAAGCTCAAAGGTTGAATTTATGCTGGTTTATCCTTGTTTAAATGCAATCCTTGTAGTTATCACTGTTTAGGGAGGAGTGATGGTAAAAGTTCTAGCCGTTGTTCAAGGGATTCGGTGATTGCTTTGGCTTCTCTTTCATCATTAATGATATAAGGGATTATTAAAACAACTAATTCTGTTCGTGCTGCCGAAGTTTGATCGACACGAAATAATTGACCAATAAGGGGAATATCTTTGAGTATTGGTATTCCTCGATTTCCTTTGGTGCGCGTATTTTCAATCATCCCTCCTAACAATACCGATTGTCCATCACTAAGACTTAATTGGGTCGCGATTTTGCGATTAAATATCACGGGCGAATCTATATTACTGGTGGTATTGGGTTGAGCTTGGCTCACTTCTTGGGTAATTTCTAAATCAACGCGCCGCCCTGCATAAACAGTGGGTTTAATTTTTAATGAAGTACCAGTACGACGATATTGAATTTGTTGTAAAATCGCCGAGTCTCCAGCGAGTTGTTGGTTGGAGGTCGTTTGACTAGATAATGTTGGAATTTCGGTACCTACATCCATAGATGCTTGGCTACCACTTCGCACCATTAAACGGGGAGTTGAGAGAATAGTTGCCCGACTATTACTGGCAAAAGCATTAAGTATGGCGCGAGATTGTCCAGCATTACTTAAGACATAAGATAACCCACTGCCCCCCACGCCCAATTTTCCTAAAGTCCCAATGTTACCCTCTAATCCGCCTATATCTGCTTTATCAAGGGTCCACTCAACACCATGCTCCGCTTCATCCGTCAAAGTGACTTCAGCAATAGTGGCTTCAATTAATACTTGTTTATCAGGTTGATCCATCTTTTGCAATATGGGGAGTAAGCGGGCCCACTCTTGGTTTGTCCCTACAAATAAAAGGGTATTACGTGGCCCATCTGTTATCATTCGAAGACGAGTTCGATCTTGACCACGCGGGAGAACAATAAGAGCGCGGAGTAAAGTATTAAGTACGCTTGCCATTGGGGCAGCTAAAGTGTGTTTAACTGGATAAAAGAATAGATTATGTTCAGGCTCTCCTGGTTTTTTTGGTTCTTTTTTAAGATTTGCATAATCTAATTGTTCGGCCCATTTTTTGACATGCGCTAATATTTTGACATCAGCTGCAAAAACAAAAATAGCATTAAGGGGTTTAATGGGTAAAAGAATAATGCTCCCAAATGTAGGATTAGTACTGGCAGTATAACCTTGGGTGTTTAATATTTTTACTAAATGATTAGCTAATTCATTAACATTTAAAAAAACCGGCTCAATCCGAATACTATATTGTCCTTTAATCCAAGGTTGATCTAAAAATTTTATGGCTTTAGTCACTTCTCTCACGAGTTGTGATCGACCTATTAATAATATCGCATTCCGACTTGGTACTTCTAAAATTTGTAACTTGGCATTTTTATAAGCAATTTTAAGCCAACGCATGATTTGAGCATTGGTGGAAACTTTGAGCTGTACAAATTGAAAAATGGGACGATTAGAGGGAGGGACTTCTGGTAAAGTCTCTCCCCTAATCAGTAACGCTGGCGAATCGCTTTCTTGTTGCGTTTGTACCACAAAACGAATTAAATTCTTTTGAATATCTATTGCAACCCCATAATTTGCAAGCACTTGGCGAGCAAGACGATAAAATTGTGCGGGTTGTTGGGCTTGGTTAATCCTTAAAGTCACTAAATCTTTTTTATCTTTTAATTTTGTATCAATCTCAAAAGTTAAGCCAAGCAAATTGCCAAACACTTCATTAATAAAAGCAGGCAAAGGCAAATTTTCTACATTGATTTTGACAGGTGGACTATTGGGAAATTTAGGGATTAAATCATCTTGAAGTTGCGGTGTGACTGCCCCGATAAGTGTGGGAAATTGGGGCGTTTTTGAAAAATGGATACGTTCAGGTTCCGAAGGCTCAGTTGGCTCAATCACTTTCTTAGGGGTAGAAGCCGGCGTATGAATAACCGTTGATTCAAGTGGGGGACGTAGGGGAGTCGGTATAGTGATGGGTGCATTTGAAGTAGCACAACTCGTTATAATTAAAATAAATCCTAATATTCCGTATATTCCGTAAAAATGTATTTTTCTCATAAATTAAATTAGACTTAAAGGGAGTAGGGAAATTTTGTGTTGAATAACTTCAATTTTTAAAAAGGGAATTTCCCAGAGATTAGGGTGAGGTTTATGGAGTCCAAACCTTCAGGTTTGGGCTTGCCAAGTGGAGTCCAAACCTTCAGGTTTGGGCTTGCCAAAGCTAAAGCTTTGGACTCCGTATGAATCATACCCGATATTGTGTTCTCAATTTTCAATTCGCTTTTTATAGATAAAAGTATAAAAAATTGAAGATAAAAAATTTGAGTTTAATGATTGATTTTAAAATAAATTGTTTTATTTAAAAAATCCGTTTGGAAAGTAGTTGTACTCTCAATATATCTCTATTGATACAATCTTATTTTTTTAATTTTATCATCTTGTTGTACTTCAATGAAATCATCGTTTATGGTAAGGATTTTCGCACCATTTGGTAAAGGTGTTTCTAAATTAAACGCTGCCAATTTGTTTTGTTTGTTTAAAAGTAAAATATAACGTTGTTTGCCTTTTTGAACGATACCAGCAAATCGCTCATGTTGAGTCAGTTGTGTTGTAATTTTTGTAATTTTTGTATCTGTTGATTTTTTTTCTAATCCCGTCGTTTTCTTCGTTGTTTTTTTTGACTTTTTTTCTTTAATCACTCCCCATGCCTTAAGTTTGCGAAGTTTGAAATAGGTTTGTTGTATTTGATTAGCTTGAGGTAAATTGGGCAATTTCCAGATTTCTTCAGAGGGCGCAGAAATTTGCTCAATCGTAGGGAGTTTATTTTGCCAAAAAGCTAATAAACTGGTTAATCCACTTAATAAAATTAATAAACCAATAGCGTGTTTATACATAATTATAATCCTATAGTTGTTCATAAAAATAATTTCTCGATCAAACCTGCCAGGTTTTGGAAACCTGGCAGGTTTTGTGAAGTTATTTATCTGAAAGTCTATAATACTGAAAGTACAATGGATTAATGAAAGACTGGATAACTGTCGATGAAAAAGTTTCGGGAAATCCACTTTGTTCCATTCCCGAAACAACCGCCAAACCTAAAGGTTTGGACTCCACCCAACAAAACAAAATTGACAAGGGAAATTTAAAAGAAAATTTTTTAAGAAGAAGTCGTAGATTCTTGAAAATAAGCCTTGATAATCAAGGTAAATCTAGGCGTAGGACTTTTGCGAATTTCCAACCGTTCAATCACAATAATTCTAGGACTTTTAGCAATTTCTAAAAGCAACTGATGTAATCTTTTGGGGATAAAAGCACCATTTAATCTTGCACTGACTTGCCATAAAGAGGATTTAGGGACTTCTAAAGCGGCTTCTACATTGAGTGCGGGTTTACTTATTTGGGCAAAATAAATTTCTTCTTGAAACCAACTTTGAAATATAGCTTGAGCTAATCCTTTTGTATTCGCTTCCCATAAACGTGCTTTTAACTGAGTGTGTAATTCTTGTACTTGGATAGATCGTTTAGCCCATTGTGTTTGATCTGCAATATTTTGTAATTGACTTAATCGGGTTAAAGCATTCTTATAATTATTTTCTAATTGAACTTTATGATTATTAAGGAAAGTGGCAGCATAACCTATTAGGATAGCCATAATTAACCATATTCCTATCCTAAGACGAGTATTTTTGCGTAATTCAGAAATAAGTTGATAAAAGACTTGAAACATTAAAATTTATCTAGCAATTGGTAATTAATAAAATAATTGTGTAAAATGAAAAGTTTTTTTCCTTGTTATTTTTGGAGTCCAAAATTTATTTTGGATAAACCCATATTATAGTGATAC
>JAUCGK010000337.1 GCA_030378085.1 Candidatus Parabeggiatoa sp. HSG14 | reverse complement strand
TTTTTAGGTTTTTAACACCACTATCGGAATTGCAAGTGGATATTATGGACCGGTTAGGTCTTGACATCTCTCTCTCTCTAAATTTGGAAATTATAGAAAGTTGAAATTTATTAACCGAACGGTAAGTTATAATAAAGGATAACATCAGAATCTCAATAAGAGTCTGATATCATTATTAACAACTGGTGGCTTTTTGAAAAGGTTTCGCATTATTTTGATTTATGCAAGGCCTGTAACACGGCGGCCGTGTGTCTCTACTTTCAAATTGTGACAGTCCTATCCTTTATTATAAATAATCCTTGTAGTTATAGGCTTTAGAAAGAAACTTGCTCATCAAGATTCATGTAAATTTTAAAATAATATCCTAACTAACTGATTAACTTATTCTTTATTTACCGTGAATAATATAAACCAATAAATAGTACATTTCGAGTACATTTTTGTTACATTTAAAAATTAAGGGAGTAACATTGGAGTAACATTTTGGTAACATGAAATATAAGGAGGGAGGGAAACTTATTGGCAATAAAAGGAAAAGGCTACGTTATACAGACATCCTAAATGAGTTGCAAATTGATATTCATATTTTTATAAAGGGTAACCACAAAGGATTATTCCTACAAATCATAGATTGCCCTTAACTTAGGAGTGCAAAATTTATTTTGCGTTGGAGTGCAAAATTTATTTTGCGAGGAGGAGTTGCACTCCAGTTTAGAAGCAATGTGCGTAACATCAGTTAATAATATTAAAAAGTTTTTGCTGATTTTCTAATGCTGAAAAAGTAACAATTTCCATTGTTAACGCTTTTCGTTTTAATTTTCCAAATTGCCAGATACTACCAGTTGTTACAATGCCAAAAATTTCCTGATTTTCATCGCCATTAAAACGTTGAGTTGCAATCATTTCGGCTAATACTTGTGTAAGGAGTCAAATTACGTTCTTAAGATACACGATGATTACTTACCTTCTCAACATCTTTTTTACCAACGCATTCACATCAATTGATACTCCAAATATCCCCGGATTTAGTTTCACTACTTCATCGACATGATCTAACAAATCTTTTTCTTGTTCAATGCCTTGTGCTTCTAAAATGCTGAGGATTTTTTGCAGCATCCGCATTGCCTCGGTTTCAGAAGGTGGGGCAACTATACCCAGTAAATCCATGATGTTATAAGATTTTTCTGGATTTTCCGGCGGTAAATATTCAGTTTGTCCTTTTTGGACGAGTTTTAGCAAGTAAACGTGATTGACGGTAAGGTTTGGATTGTCGGGCAAGCCGATTTTTTCGGTGATGGTGAGATTGTTGAAACTGCGATGAATATCTTTGAGTATGAATAACAGGATGGCGAGGTATTCGCGTTTTTGCTGCCCGGCGATTTGTAGCACTAAACGGTTAGAATCGGTTTCTACCAATGCGGTGGTATTACTGGTGCGTTCAGTGAGGAGTACACCATTGCGCCAGTAGGTGTTATTCAAAATGTCGCGGTGCATTCTGACGATGAAGCGGGTAAAAATGGATTTGGGTAAGAAATCGTATTCAAGGATAAAATGTAAGGCGTGTTCGTCGTCAAATTCAAAATTGGGTTCTTGGGTGGGAAATAAGTCTGGTAATAGGTATTCGTTGTCATTGAGGGCGTAGCACAATTCAAATTTCTTCATTAATTCAATGATGTAGTCATGTTTACGCACCGGATATGTGTCATTGTCTAGCAGGGTTGACATAAGTTCACGGTGGAGTTTGCCGTTGCCAGCGAGTTGGGGCGCATTGATGATGGTGTAAACGGCTTCGGTTATCCATTGCGGATTGATGACATTGGTTTCGCGTAGCCAACGATCTTGAAAGTGATTGACGATGCCTAAGTCGTGGAGGAAATTGATGAGGGTGTTTTGTTCACTTTCTTTGGTAATGCCATTGGCTTGGCAAATATCGACATAGTGTTCGTAGCTGGTGAAATTGGTTTTTTGAGCCTGTTCGGTTATTGCGGTTTTGACTTTGAACCATTTTGCCGGAAATAAGGTATTGAGTAATTCAATGTCAGGCAAGGTGTCTTGAATCGTGCGGATGAGTTCGCTGATGCCTTGTTGGGTGGCACAGGAGATGCGGCATACCTGTTTGAAGTTGGGATAGCGTTTTTTGAGTTGACGTTGTTGGGGCAAATCAAAATGGGGATTTTCGTCTATTTTGTTAATGACGATAATCACCGGGGCGTTTCCGCCAAAGGTTTGAATGTGTTTTAGCCAATAATCTACTTGGGTTTCACGCCGACTATCAAGTACGAGCAGGTATAAACTGCGTTTGGACAGAAAAAATTGATGGGTGGCGTGCATGATTTGTTGTCCACCAAAGTCCCAGCAGTGCAGTTTGATATCGTTGTCGTTATGTTGCAAGGTTAAGGCGTTGATGTTAATGCCGTGTGTTTGGGATTCTTGCGGGTTAAAATCTAGTCCAAGTAAGCGTTTCATCAGAGAAGTTTTACCAGCACCGCCATCGCCAATTAGAATGAGTTTGGATTCGTTGAGTGGGCGAGCTTGTTCTTCTAATGCCGCGCAATAGTCAATGATGGCTTGTCTGCCTTGTTCAACGATTTCTACCGGTGGGGTTTGGAAGGGGTTGCCTTCGATGTAGATGCCTTCATCACCATAAAAACGACAATAAGCCATTTTAACCTCTAAATTTAAGTCTAAAAGTACTTTAGGAAACTGGTTTAATTGATTATTACTTAAATCAAACACAGTTAAGTTTTGCAATTGTCCTATTTCTGGAGGCAACTCGCTTAACTGATTTCCAATTAAATCAAGCTCAGTTAAATTTTTTAGTTTGACTATTGATGATGGCAAATTACTTAACTGGTTTCTTCCTAAATCAAGCTCAGTTAAGTTTTGCAGTTTGACTATCGAAAGTGGCAACTCTTTTAAACCGCACTCATATAAACTTAATTCCGTGATTTGATTACGCTCATTCTGCACGTAGCCTACTGATCCCACATAAAGTGTATCTAATTTTTCTAACTTTTTACCGATGGTTTGTTCTAATTGCCGAATAATTTTAGGTTTAAATATACTTGTAATAAACATGTATTTTTCCTTTTTTCATTAACCCCGATGTTACGCACTTTGATTCTAGTCAATAGTACAATGGATTTAGGGAAATAAACGGATTAATTCAGTGAACTTTCGTGACTCAAAAACTACTTTCTGGTTTTTAACTTGATTAATACCACAACATTAATCCGTTTATTTCGTAAAATCCGTTGTACTATATTTTGAACAGGATTAAACAGATTAAAAGATTAACAGAATAGTACAACGAATTACGTGGATAAACGAATTAAAAACGTCAACATTTCATAATTTTAATGTAATACAATCAATTAGGAAAAGAAATTGAGGTCAATATTCGTTTATCCACGTAATTCGTTGTACTAAACCAGGCTACCAACTTAAGCCGCGACAAAAACAATAGTATTTTTGCTTAAATTTAAATGGCATATTTCTTGTTTTTTGCAATATTTGTTCCCGCTGAAACTATACTGAAATAGGGGAGTTTCTCAAGAAAAATTAAGGCACATTACTTGCTTAAAATCATCAACTTTGTAACCATTTGAATTTAAAAGTGTCGCGGCTTAAGTTGGTAGCCCTAAACCACAAACATTCTCATTGCAACCCGCTTTGATAAAATAATCCTGTCCATCCATTAATCCGTTTAATCCTGTTCAAATTGTTAAGTTAATTTGTCCACTTTTCAATTGTAAAGTCAGAACGCATTTCAGCAATTTTTTCGTGGATTTTATCATTAATAAACAAGAATCATATTATTACTATAGCCTGAGTCATATGAGTTTGCACTATTCTTGAAACATAATAAATATATTTATCATATAGTTATTAAATATTTTTAGGACAAAGTCAAGTGACTCAGGCTATAATTGCCTCACTTGCCAAAATCATATCAACCGTGTTTTTTTTTGAGTGCATTATCACTAATACCTGTTCTTTTCTGATATTCAGAGCGTATTTCTCCAAATATTGTTCCTCCCTTATCTGGATTTAATGGTAGAATATAAATATTAAGAAATTTTTTTCCATAAATTATTTCGCAAACTTATCAAACAATTTTTCACCCATTCCTTCTCTAATTTCATGAGTCACTCTCGTCATTTTTTCTGATAATCCATCAAATGGATGGTTTTTGTCGAAATAATCAGCTAAAGGATGACTAGACTTAGCTTGTTTTTCTTCAAAATAGGGTTCCTCTATCGTAATAGATACCTTAAACATTTTCCCTTGTAAACAAGCTTTTTTCGTCAAATCACCAATCGTTTCATGAGGAAGAACGTGATTTAACGTTATTGTCGTAGATGAATTGTTAATAATTTCCATAAAATTTATAAAAAGAATACTGATTATAACGAATTTTGGGAACACCCCCCTAACCCCCCGTACACAGGGGGAAGTCCCAAAATAGAAAAATTAAAGCAAAGTGTCGAATGATGTTTGGTTCCACCCGTGTACGGGGGGTTAGGGG
>JAUCGK010000336.1 GCA_030378085.1 Candidatus Parabeggiatoa sp. HSG14 | reverse complement strand
AATGTGTTCTCACTTGAACTATAACGGTTTTTAAATATTTTACTAGCAATTAACCTGAGTTCGATATAAGTTGATGAATATAACTAATTGTATTTGTTATATAATACACTGATAATTGTGACAATTGTGCCCCATTTTATTTGGGAACACAATGCATCAGAAACTTTGCTTCGAGTTTTGCCAAGCAAAGCTTGGCAGACAGTGCGTTCCCAAATAAAATTTGGGAACGATATTGAATTAACTGTATCTTCTCAAAAAATGAGGGTAAAGTTGCTCAAACCTGACAGGTTTTGGAAACCTGTCAGGTTTTTTCCACAGAATTTAGAGAAGATACAAACATCAACATCAATGATTTTCTGATACAAATATCTCGCTACAAAAAACTAAACAAAAAACTGAAAAAACTGGGAAAAGGAGAAGCATTATTTTACTGGTATCAAACCATTAACCTGCTTATCTCTTCAACAGATGTTTCTTAATTTGATAATGTTATCTGCGACTTACTGTTTTCAGGTAGGATGTGATACTTGATAATGAGGAAAAAAGTGGAGTTCTCTCCCAAATTTTTTATCGTTCCCAAATTTTATTTGGGAACGCACTACACAAGAAGCTTTGCTTCGATAAGACCATTTAATTTATGTCTAACGAATTTTTAGCAGCCATTTTGGATATTCTTGAAGCGAAGCTTCTTGTGCAGTACGTTCCTAAATAAAATTTAGGAACGATAATAAAAGGTTTAGGAGTGCCAAAAGATTATGCAATGGCAAAACAATTATTTCAACAATCTGCAGAACAAGGTGATGCCACTGCACAGGATAATTTGGGATACATGTATCAACATGGTTTAGGGATGCCAAAAGATTATGTAATGGCAGAGCAATGGTTTATAGAATCGATGAAACAAGGAAATGAAATGGGACGTAAAAACTTATGTCGGTTATACTTTATCCAAAAAAAGTTTGAAGCAACTAACGAGATGGATTGTTCTCGTGAATAAATTATTCCATAAATAGCGTGTTACGTCCCACATATTCATTAGAATTTATCTCGTTCCCAAATTCTGTAACAGAGTTTGGAAACGAGAAATTATTCTTTTTCTGTATCGGCATCTTTGGGATGATTACGCTGTTTTGGAGGACGGGGTTTACGCATAGCCTCGACTAAGCGGTGTCTGCCTTCTTCATCTAATTGACTGGCTATTTCCATTAAGACAGTATTGATCATTTTTCGTACTTTATCTCTTTCTTGACCTAGCACTGCCAATGCTTTTGAGAACGCTTCTACCTTAAAATCACTTGCCCTTAATTGTTCATTGACTGCCCTGCGCGCTTTTTTGACTTGACGAATTTGATGTTTTGAATCCGCGCTATATTTTTGAACCAAGGGAAGAACTTTTTCTCTGCTTTCTTCAGGTAAAGTTTGTACCATCCAGTGAAACCATTCTTGCTTGCTACGAAACCCTTTTTTCTTTGGAGGTGGAGGATGATCGAATTGTTGCCCAGATATATTGCCTAAATGTTTGCCGACTAAAATACCACCTAGAAATATATTGAGTGCAAGTGAACTTAGCAATATGATAGCAAAAAGGCGTTGTTTTCCTTGAATCATGACAATTATTCCAATGGCCCTAAAGCCAATAAATTAATTTCGTCTTCAAAAACCCATTGTTGTTCGTCTATTTCTGGTAAAGCGGTCAAATTTAAACCGATTGTAATGCCTAATAAAAGTGGTAGTGCCAAAGCAAAAGCGGGACGTAAAACATGTTCAAGCGTTGTTGTGCCTAAAAGCCATTCCACTAACCATTGCCAAGCGTCCTTGGTTGGCTTAGTAGACTTTTGTATTTTGGCAATGATGTGATTTCGTAGTGCCGTTGTGGGTGATGAAATTGGAATACGGTTTAATAAATTATCTAATGTCAACGCGGATTGCTGAAGATGATGTGCTTCACTGGATACTTCAAGTAGTTTAAGCGCAGCCGCACGTTCTTCTAAAGGCCATCTTTTGGCATCACCACCATAAGCATCTAGCAATTGCGAAAACCGCTCTATCGTTATCATCATTTTTCGAGTTTGTTTTTTGTTCATTAGAAATCTCCCAATAAATCAGCCGATTGCGATTGAAGTATTTTTTTGAGTTTACGTCGTCCCCTTGCCATCAGTGATTCTAACGCTGATATACTTATACCCAACGTTTCCGCTGCTTCACGGTTACTCATATATTGATAGTGACAAAGAATAATCGCGCTCCGTTGACTTTCTGGGAGTTGTTGTAATGCTGCTTCAACTTGAACCGCAACATCTTCTTGTTGTCGGCTGTCAGTGGGTTGATGGGGAGAAATTAATTCTACATCCGTTATGTCAACGGTTTTTCCTTTGTCACGACGGTGAAAATCAATGCAGAGATTGTGAGTGATGCTATGTAGCCAGGTTGAAAATTTGGCTTGTTTTGGTTGCCACTGGGAAGCTTTGTGCCAGACTCGCAGGAAGGTTTCTTGAACAATATCATCCGCATCTGCCGAATTGCCCAATATACGTTGAGCAAATCCATGTAATGCGTTTAGATGTCGATCTACTAACTTTGCAAAAGCGTGATGATCACCCAGGCGAATTTGCTGCATAAGTGCATCATCAGATGTGTTCACGGTTTTCCTTGGCATTAGTCTATACCTGACAGGTTTCCAAAACCTGTCAGGTATAAATATTCAGTAGTTCGATACCTTCTCAACTTTATTTACGACGACGACGTTTTTGAATCAACTCTTCCACCGTGAGAACACCATCTTCATTCGCGTCAAATTTATCAAAGAGTCGTATATTCACAAATTCCTCAAGGGAAAGTTGTTTATTTTTATCGCTGTCAAGGCGTTTGAACCTAAATTTTGGTCTGTTTTTCTTGTTTTTTCTCTTGTTTTGTTTGGTATTCTCCCCATCACCTCTACCATTTTCGGCTTTTTCGGAATTGGAATTGCCATCTGGCTCGTTAGCCTTTCGTTTTTGCTGCTTTCGATTTTTCTTGACAAAAGCCTTAAACTCTGCAAAGCTCAGGATACCATTGCCGTCGGTATCTGTCTGCTTGAATTTAGCAGTGCGTTGAGATTTTACTTCATCCTGCGTTATTTGTCCGTCTTCGTTGATGTCGAACCGCGCCATCATTTTTTCAGCCCTGGCTTGTTGCCTTTCAGCTCTATCAGTTTTACTGATATCCTTTTGAGCAAGACAGATTTGAGTAGAAAGGCTAAGTGCAATGGCGGTTGACAACATAGTAATTGTTTTCATAATCTATAGTTCTCTATGAATTGAAGATATTTATTAACTGATGTTACGCAGATTGATTCTTGGGCGAACCCGCAGGTTCTCCCTTACACCCAATATCACGGATCATCGTTATACACCTGTCAAAATGAGTTGCATGTAGGGTGGATAAGCTTCGCTCATCCACCGTTTTGGTGGTTTGGTGTATGACGCTGTCGCTTATACACCCTACCGTCAAATCAAATACATAAGACCTGACAGGTTTTAAAAACCTGTCAGGTCTAATAAATCAACACCCACTTAACTTTATTTACGATGACGCTTTTGAGTCAATTCTTCCACCGTAAGAACACCGTCTTCATTCGCATCGAATTTATCAAAGAGTGGCACATTCACTGTAAATTCCTCAAGGGAAATTTGCCCATCTTTATCATTGTCAAGGCGTTTAAAATCAAATGGGGATTTTTTACCCTTTTTCTGTTTAGCTTTGTTGTTGCCCTTGTTGTTCTTGCCCTTGTTGTTCTTGCCCTTGTTGTCCCTGTTAGCCTTGCTCTGTTTAGCCGCTTTATTTTCAGCACCCCGTTTACCACGTCGGGTTTCAGCATTGGAATCGTCATTTGGCTCATCAACAGCCAATTCCTTTTGAAGTGGCTTTTTCTTGGAATCCTTAAACTCTGCCAAGCTCAAGACACCATCACCATCGGTATCTATCTTATTAAAGATATCTTCCAAACGCTGTTCTTTTTTCAGAGCAATGGCAGCTTTCACTTCCTCAACGCTTACAAAACCATTACCGTCAACATCCATTTGATTAAATTGGGCAACGCGCAGGGATTGTACTTCATCCAGTGTTATTTGTCCATCTTCGTTGATGTCAAACCGCGCCATCAGTTTTTCTATCTTTTTAGCGGTATTAGCTTGTTGTTTTTCAGCCTTAGCTTGTAACCATTCGGCTTTGGCTTGTTGCTTTTCGGCTTTACTTGCGGCATCTGTAGTCTCTTGAGCAAGACAGACTTGAGTGGCAAGGCTAAGCGCAATGGCGGTTGACAACATAGTAATCGTTTTCATAATTGTAGTCCTCTATATGATAAATACAATGAGTTATGTAACTCGTTCATATAAGGTTAAACGTAAGCCAAATATTTTTCTGTCGCTTTTTTTAGAAAAATTTTCTATTATTTTATAATAGATTGTTTTATAATAAAAAGTTTATAAAATTAATCAAGTGCGGGAAAGCAGAATCGTTTAAGATTTTCGCAATTCTCAATGATCAAGTTTT
>JAUCGK010000046.1 GCA_030378085.1 Candidatus Parabeggiatoa sp. HSG14 | reverse complement strand
CCCCCCTAACCCCCCGTACACGGGTGGAACCAAACATCATTCGACACTTTGCTTTTTCTATTTTGGGACTTCCCCCTGTGTACGGGGGGTTGGGGGGGTCGGGTGTCCCCAAAATTCGTTATAATCAGAAATATTCAATAAATTAATAATCAAAATTTTTTATAGCGTTTCCCGATTGTGTCAGGTACAAGTCCCCTCCTTAATTTAAGGAGGGGATTTAGGGGAGGTTGTACTTTATCCAATCGGAAAACGCTATAACTAACAAAAGAAAAATTAAAGGAAAAATAAAATGAATGGTTTTGTAGAAGGAGACGAAGCTCCTAACATTTACAATGTGGTTGTGAATAGTGAAGAACAATATTCGCTTTGGCCTTTTGAAAAAGAACCTCCTAACGGATGGCGTAAAGTGGGTGTTAGCGGAAATAAAGCAGAATGTGGCGAATACGTCAAAAAAGTGTGGACAGACATGAGACCACTCAGTTTGCGAAAAAAGATGGAAGAACAAGAAAAAGCCCGTCAAAAGGAAGAACAAAATAGTGCTATAGATGTTTGCAAATGAAAAGATACTTTTAAGGATTTTGTATGTTATAATAAAAAGTTCTCCAAAAAATTCTCTGTCAGTTTCTATTCAAAGAGATAAATATAGTCTAGAAATATTTGATTTTCCTAATAATTATTGCAATCTCAACCGGTGACAAAACTAAACCCATTAGATAACCTTTTCATCGAAACCGTCGATATTCCTATATTATTAGCATATACTATATACTGTCTTCAGTCCAAGGAGTCTAAATAAAAAATTCCTTTTTATTATGAACAACATAGTATTTTATCGGTTATTTTAAGGCAATATTAATAACTTTCGACTGAAATATGCATTATGTCACCAATTTCTACAATTGATAGTAGAAGGTGATGAACTTTATACCAAGGTCCTGCCAGGTTTTAAAAACCGGCAGGTTCAATTTCGGGTTTTATTTAAGCCTTATTCCTAAAGTTTTATATATAGCGTTTTCCAATTGCGTCAGGTACAAGTCCCCTCTTTGAATTAAGGAGGGGATTTAGGGGAGGTTGTAGTTTATCCAATCGGAAAATGCTATAAATCAAGGGTTAGTTGAGTAAAGAGGAATTAAGAAAAATTGGCCATTTCCCTTAAAAATTTAGTAAACCCGCGCTTTTGGAGGAACGACTTCAGCATCATCGGTTAAAGTATACATGTGAACAGGACGATAATCTATTGTAACTTGACCTTGCTCGTCTACCCAAACCATCGTGTGTTTTAACCAATTTTTGTCATCACGATCTGGATAATCTTCACGTGCATGGGCACCCCGACTTTCGGTACGGTTTGAGGCTGAATTGATAGCTGCCACTGCTTGTCCTCGCATGTTGTCCAATTCCATTGTTTCAATGAGATCAGAATTCCAAATGAGTGAATGGTCAGATACCTTGACATCAGAGAATGCATCGAAAATTTCTTGAGTCTTTTTAACGCCTTCTTCAAGAGTTTTGCCAGTTCTAAAAACAGCAGCATGTTTTTGCATAACGCGTTGCATATTTGAACGAATTTCAGCAGTGCTTTGACTCCCATTAGCATGGCGTAATTTATCCAAACGAGCCAATGCCTCATCACCCGCATTTTTTGGTAAAGGTTTATGTGGTGCATTGCGTTCTATTGTCTCAGCACAACGAAGTGAAGCCGCTCGTCCAAACACAACAATATCAAGTAAAGAATTAGAACCTAAACGGTTAGCCCCATGTACAGATACACAAGCCCCTTCTCCAATCGCCATCAAACCAGGGACGACAGTTTCAGGATTACCGTCTTTCAGTGTGACCACTTCGGCATGATAATTGGTAGGCACACCACCCATATTATAATGTACTGTGGGCAACACATGGATAGGTTCTTTGGTAACATCAACTCCACCAAAAATGCGAGATGATTCGGCAATACCAGGTAGACGTTCATTGATGATATCTTTATCTAAATGTTCAAGATGTAAATGAACATAGTCTTTTTGTTCACCAATACCACGTCCTTCATTAATTTCCACAGTCATTGCACGACTAACCACATCACGCGATGCTAAGTCTTTAGCATTAGGCGCGTAACGTTCCATAAACCGTTCACCTTCGCTATTTGTTAAATAGCCGCCCTCTCCACGTACACCTTCAGTAATCAAACAGCCAGAACCATAAATGCCAGTGGGATGGAATTGTATAAATTCCATATCTTGTAAAGGCAAACCAGCTCGTAAAGCCATACCATTACCATCACCCGTACAGGTATGAGCTGAAGTCGATGAAAAAAAGATACGTCCATAACCACCTGTCGCCATAACAACAGTACGGGCATTAAAACGATGAATAGTACCGTCTGCTATATTCAGTGCCATCATACCTCGACAGGTTCCTTCATCATCCATGATTAAATCTAATGCAAAATATTCAATAAAAAATTCTGCTTTATTTTTAAGACATTGCTGATAAAGTGCGTGTAAAATGGCATGACCCGTTCTATCCGCAGCGGCACAAGTGCGTTGAGCAATACCTTCGCCAAAATTAGTTGTCATTCCCCCAAAAGGGCGTTGATAAATTTTGCCTTCTTCAGTGCGTGAAAAAGGCACACCATAATGTTCTAATTCAACAACAGCGGGTACGGCTTCTCGACATAAATACTCAATGGCATCTTGATCACCCAACCAATCAGAACCTTTTACCGTATCATACATGTGCCATCGCCAATTATCGGGAGTCATATTACCCAGCGAAGCACTGATGCCTCCTTGGGCAGCAACAGTATGACTGCGTGTTGGAAAAACTTTAGTAATACAAGCTGTTGTCAATCCCTTTTCAGCCATGCCTACCGTAGCACGTAAACCACCACCACCTGCACCCACGATAACGACATCATAGCGATGCTCGATAATTTGATATGCACTAGACAAGTTAACCTCCCAAAGCAATTCTTAATATAGCCCATAATGAAGCGACAGTGAGGATAATCACAAAAAATTTGAGCGAAATCAGCGAAATCGCTTTGAGTACCTCATGATGCACATAGTCTTGAAAAATTTCTTGTAAACCAATGTAAGTATGCCAAAACAGAAAAACAATAAATAAAACGAGTAATTCAGCATTCCACGGTGATTGTAGCCAAGCGATTAAATTGGCATGATCCCCTTTATTGATAAAAAAAACGATAGAAACCACAAACCATAACGCCAGTGGTATTAAAGCAATTGCTGATAAACGCTGTGCAATAAAATAGTGAGTGCCTTCTTTAGCAGAACCCCAACCACGCACACGCGATAAAGGTGTACTCAACTGAGTCATTATCCTACTCCCTTTATGCTAAAAGCCAAAAACCAAGCAAGCCCTGTTAAAACAAAAGCCATCATCCACACTAATTTTCCGGCAGTATAAGATGTCTTAATGTCAACACCTAAACCTGCATCCCAAAATAAATGACGAATACCATTGCTTAAATGATAAAACAAAGCAAATGTCCACCCAAATAACAGTAAAAGTCCAAACCACGAGCCTAATAAACTTTGCGCTTGTTGATAGGTTTCGACACCATTTGCTGCTGCTATTAACCAATATGCCAAAACTATTGTACCAAGTGACAAAAATGCCCCCGTTGCACGGTGGAGAATTGACATCACCGAAGTTAATTGCGGCCTATAAATTTGTAAATGCGGTGATAATGGCCGCTTAACATTTGTTGTCATAAGCGTTTTTTCTCCATTAAAAACTACCCAATAAATAATTTACTAAAAAATTTCCAAATAAAGAATCCAAGTTTAGCTGTTTTATCAATAAGTCTTGGACTCCAGTATGGAAAAATTTATAGCAAGAATTTTTTTAAAGTATATTATTATTTTTGCAATTTATTAACTGATGTTACGCAGAGAACTTCCAAACTTTCGTTTCAAATTCATTTTGCCAACTAAGAAAACCTATCGCAAAACAAATTTTGCATTTATATAGATGTTCAGAAAAATAATTTATCGATCAAACCTGACAGGTTTTAGAAACCTGTCAGGTTTTGTGAAGTTATTTATGTGAAAAACTATAGATATATTTCACAATAAAAATCCTATTTTTTAAAAAAGTTGGATTTCTTACCATGTTCAATATCTTATTGAACATTACGATAATGTCAATAAAATTTAAAAATAATGTCAATAAAATATAAATATGTTGCAGTGCAATAAGATACTCAGTTTGAAATTACTATGCAAGGTTTTTAAGCATGGTAGTAATAGTTTTTAGTTTTTATAGCTAGAAATTCAATTTTAAAATAAGTTGAGATAAATTAAAAAAACCAATATATTAGGTGATGAGAGGTTAAAATTAGTGTAGCCTTCCCAACGTCTTGAGTGACAACGTGGGAAGTAAATCGCCCCTTGAAAGTCAGTGAATCAAAGACGAAATTTTGTCAATTAATGAGTGTGTCCCACTTATCCAACGAGATATCGAATCCGATAAAGCCAGCAAGCTTTGATGACTTAAAAGGTTGCTAATATTATTGATTCCTAAAAGAAATAATTTGCTGGAAGCAAAAAATGATTCCTGCAAATATCTATCTAAAGAAATTAAGAATATTTAAAATCAACAATCTATGTAAAGCACCTTTGTTGGATAGGTGGGACACACCCCAATTAATACTTTTTAAGTACATCAATTTAACCAAACCTTATTTTCAGCTATATCAAAAGATGAATCTTCGGGAGCTAACAAAATAACACCATTATCTTTCAAATGCTGAATAGCAAGCTCTAAAGTATCAGCTGAAACATCTGGGCATAAAAAACCCTCAGAAATTCTCAGTTTTTCAGCCGTTTCTAGCAAAAGAATTAAATCAGTGCTTATTTCTTTAGCATTCGTCTTATTTTTAGAACTTACTAATGTCACGAAAGGGGCAGTAGTGGGTTCACACTTTGCCATAAATTTTTTAACCCCTGTGATAACGCCATTGATTCCGTCTTGTGTGTTGTTGATAATATTCATCATAAAAATTCTCTCCACTTTAATTTTATTACTTACCAACCAATAATGCTTTGACGATAGTCGTCTTTATACAGTTGTTTTTCTGGAATAGGCAAGTATTATTATTCTTATTGAAGTACAAAGCGAGTACAAAATTGTTACATTTGATGTTTATTAGTTGTTACAAACAAAGTTAATATTTCATAAATAATTGAATACAAATATATTAGTATGGTTTAATTTACTGAAATTTTTGAAAATAGAGGGATATGAAAAACTTGTCAGGTGGGATTTTGGCGACATTCTAAATTTTCAGGAAAGTCATAGAAACAAGTCCATGAGTATTTTAGACTTCAAAAGTAACAGTGATTTCGTTGATTGCACACAGGGGATTTCTCGAAACTCATCTATTTGGTTTTAATTTCTAAAAATAGTGAAGCTCATTCCCAAAATAACTATTCACTACTTTTCATAGTAACTGAAGTTACGCAGATAGCTTCTAAACAGGAGTGCAAAATTCATTTTGCAAACGAGAGTGCAATCTCTCGCAAAATAAATTTTGCATTCTGGTATTCATTTTTGGAAGTTATAGTGCGTAACATCAGTATAGTAATATGAAGATTGTCAAAAATTCTTCCTTATTCTTCAAAAGAAGGGATTTATAAAATTTCTTTTTAATTTTTTTCAAAAAGGGCAAGTAGAAAATGGAGGGTAACTTATAAGTGAGGGAAATGTTGCTCATCGTTCTATTAAAAATGTTTAATTTTGATAATATCTTATTAGTGAGTGCTAATATAACAATTTTCGTATCTTCTCAAAAAGTGTGGGTAAACTTGCTCAAACCTGACAGGTTTTGGAAACCTGTCAGGTTTTTTCCACTGAATTTAGAGAAGATACCAATTTTCTATATTATTTGATTGAATATAACAGTGTATGTTTTCAATCCCCGCATGGTTGTTGTAATGTGACATTATCAAGATAAATAATGTAGAATGTAGCATAATACCATCGCCAATGTTAAAAAGTTAAAAATTGTTATTTTGGGAATCGTATGCCTAATAAACGAAACAACTGTTGTCATCTCATTTTTTAATTGGCAAAGATATTGGCAGCAAATAAATTATTTTATATGATATTTGGATTTTGAAATTTGGTAAACTTTAAAGTTTTTTTGGGAAATAAAAATTTTTTGGAATATACTCAACAACAAACTTAATTTTTCTAGTGCTGTCAAACTTCAATTCCCTTCGCTTGAGAAATCCGATTTTTTCAAAAAATCAGATTTCTGTGGCAGTACTTCACTTAAATTAATATGAAACTTCAATTTTAAATTAATATGAAACTTCGACAAAAGATGTTTATTGGTTCTGCTTTTCTTGCCGTTATTCCTGTCCTTATTACGGCAACATTTACCAGTCAAATTGCAAGCACGCTAGGTCAAGAAGCATTGACAGAAAGTGCTAAAAGCCACATTACCTCAATTCGAGATGCGAAAAAAGCACAAATTGAGGATTATTTCAATTGGGTATTCAACCAAATCAAAGTTTACTCCGATGCCAAAACGACTATTGACGCGATGCGTGGTTTGAGAGAATCCTATCCCAAGTTCAAAGATGAAGCGACTTTATCAACTGATTTTGAATTTGAAATTGAAGACCCGTTAATGGAAGGTCCTCCCGTTCCTCTCTCTCTACCCATTGAAGAATACAAGGAAGCATTAGGAGATTATTATACAAATGATTTTTCTCAAGAATATGATATTCTCAATGTTAATGAATCGTCCGATATGCTAGGAATTCTTAATCAACTAGACAATAATAGTATTGCACTTCAATATTATTATATTGCTGCAAATCCGAATCCCTTGGGTACTAAAGAAGAATATTTTGCGGCTACTGATGCCTCTAGTTATACCCAATTACATCGTCATTATCATCCTTATCTCCATGATATTCAAAGACGTTTTGATTTTGAAGATATTTTTTTAGTTGATTCAGAAAGCGGCTATGTTATTTATTCTGTCCTTAAACAATTGGATTTTGCCACTTCTCTTAGAGAAGGTCCTTATGCAAAAACAGGGATTGGTCAAGTATTTGAAAAAGCCAATCAATCTCTTCGTGGTAGTATCACCTTGGTCGATTTTGCACCTTATTTACCTTCTTATGATAGTCAAATGGCTTTTATTGGCACCCCTATTTATGACGGTGAACAAAAATTAGGTATTTTAATCATTCAAATACCTATTTACAGTATTAATGATATTATGACCAACCATCTAGTTTGGCGTTATGATGAATCTGGACGAACAGGGGAAGCATATATTGTGGCGGCTGAAGGTACCATGCGAAATGATAGTAGGATGCTCATTGAAAATAAAGAAGATTACTTATCAGCTGTGCAAAAAGCAGGTGTATCGGAAGAAATTATTTCTAATATTGAGTTGAAAGATACCAGTGTTGGGCTTCAAAGGGTAGATAGCCCAGGCACAAGGGCCGCTTTTTCTGGGGTAACTGGCTTTGACCTTTACGAAGATTATCGCGGTGAATTCGTCCTTTCTGCTTATGCCCCAGTTAATGTATCTGGTTTACAGTGGGCCATTTTTTCTAATTTACAGGAAGATGAATCATTAGAACGTTTAGAAGCGTTAACTGCTGAAATTACCACAGATACAATTCCTTTTGCTTTCATCATTTTGGTAGTTGGTGGAATTTTGGGCTTTTTCATCTTTGGGCGCATTGCCGCACCTATTAGCCATATGGAAATGGTTGTGAATAAAGTGGCTCAAGGTGATTTAACCGCTCGTGCCACCGTTAAAACGGCTGATGAATTAGAAACGTTGAGTAGTGCTTTTAATGGATTATTAGATGATCGTTTGACAGTACTTGCTAAGGCAGAACAGGAAAATGAACAGCTAAATAATTCTATTATTGAATTACTTAAAGCCACTTTTCAATTAAGTCAACGTGATTTAACAGTACAAGTACCAGTCACAGAAGATGTGACAGGGCCTTTAGCAGATGCCATTAACCAGATGGCAACTGAAACCAGTAAGGTGTTGGTCAATGTGCGGCACATTACTGAACAAGTTGAAACTGCTTCTCATCAAGTTAAAGAACAAGGCGATAATGTGTCAAGGGTTGCTGAAACTGAGCGGGAAGTCGTAGATACTACAATGGCAGAACTTTCAGCCGCCGCTGAAGCGATGAATAAAATTGCTGAGGTTGCACAATCATGTAATGAAATTGCCAGCCAAGCGAGCCGCACTACTCAAACGGCATTAACAACGGTAACCAGTACCGTTGATGGAATGGGTGAAATTCGAGAGACCATTCACGAAACTGAGAAACGAATTAAGCGTTTGGGTGAACGTTCTCAGGAAATTAGTAGTATCGTTGATATTATTAATAATATTGCAGAGCGTACTCATGTACTTGCCCTAAACGCCAGTATGCAAGCAGCTGCGGCCGGTGAAGCGGGGCGTGGTTTCTCAGTGGTTGCTGATGAGGTGCAGCGGTTGGCTGAAAGCTCACGTAATGCTACTTCACAAATTTCAGCACTGGTGAAGAATATTCAGGTAGAAACGAACGAAACGATTGCGACGATGGATAAAACTATCGGGCAGGTCGTAGAAGGTTCTCGGTTAGCGGAGCGTGCTGGTGAGCAAATGAAGGATACCCAAAATACAACGTCAAATCTAGTACAAGTTGTCGAACAAATTGCAATGGCATCCAGACAACAAGCACAAATCAGTAATGAATTACGGGAACGAGCGGCTATCATTCAAACCAGCACCCAAGAAACGGGAAAACAGTTGGAAGAACAAACCTTCCAAACCACTCAACTTGTGGATTTTTCCAATCAACTTATAGAGTCAATTCGTGTATTTAAATTACCGTTATTAGAGGAAGAGTAGTTTTCGATTCTTGTTTATAGATAAGCCTTTTCCATAGAATAGATGGCAATGTGACATTTCGAAAATAGCGTGGTCTGGTGACACATTGTCTGACATTGTGAGGTGATTTATCCTCCCACTTTAGTCGCTAAATGTTCAAAAAAACCGAGATGGTCAAAGTTAAACCATATTTGACCATTTTTTTCGTAGCCACTGGCGGTGAATGGCTTAATAATAGAGGGCATTGGGGGAGGACTATTGAGTTTATCAGCCTCAGTAAAAGTGAGGTGTTTTGGTAATTCCTCAATAACAATGGCCCCTGCATTTTGTCCTTGTCCCAAAATTAAAAGTTGACCTTTTTCGACAGAACGTTCCATTTGCAACAATTGGTGTAAATCAAAGACTGGCACCAAGTTACCGCGTAAGTTAATTAAACCAAGTAACCAATTTGCGGTAAATGGAATGGGACAAATTTCTAGGGGTTCACTCAATTCACTGATGGCAAGTTGGGCAATTAATAAACCCACATTGCCCATCAGAAACCCAATCCGACGAGTTACCTTTTCCCCCTCAGAGATGGAAGGAGCTAGGGCTTGACGATTAAGTGGCCTATTTAAGGCTTGGCTAGGGGATAACATAAGTGTAATAACAAATGAAAAATTGGCATTAATATTCTTTACAAATTTTCTAAACCCAACCTACCTTGTGTGCAAATACTTTTTGCTAACAGTTGGTGTTTATCACTCCCCCTTTTTGCAAAGACTAGGGAGGATTTTGAAGAAGGCTAGAAACTTCTTTTTTTCTGCACTATAGATGTTCAGAAAAATAATTTCCGGTTATAAACCTGCCAGGTTTTGGAAACCTGGCAAGTTTTGCGAAGTTATTTACCTGAAAACTACACGAAAGCTTCAATATAAATACCACATGAGAAATCCGGATTTTTTGAAGAAATCGGAGATCGATAGGATAGTCTCGAAACTTTTGCTTTCCCGTATAGACATATTTAGATAAATAACTTCACAAAAAACCTCAGAAGTTTCCAAAAAATCATGAGGTTTAACTCCAAATATTTTTCTGAAATTGGCAACGATAAATCGTTCCATGTATAAAGCAGCAAAACTATCAAGTAAGAAAGTCCAGTATTCTCGATGTTTTTTTTGCTGATGATAAAGTCTATAGATTTAAGGAGCAATTAACTGCTGTAAAGGTTGTCCGTTAAAATGTAACAAAGCGGGACTACGACCAGGATAAGAAACCCAACTATCTGTAAAAATGTCATCTCCAATTAATCCATGTCGTTCTATAAAATAACTAATATGACGCATGGTTTTCCGGGTTCTACGATCACGGATGGTAGAAAGTGCTTTGGCTGGTGAGTCCTTTAAAGAAATGGTTGCCAGTTGCTTTTCATAAGCTTGGCGAGTAACCTTAGCTAAACTTGCCATCGCATCCAACGTGGGACCTTTCTTATAACCTTGTAGCCGTTCCATCACAGAAAACCAGGTTGCGAGTAAAACTTGGGCAAAATCAGGATAATCTAGCAAAGTTTCTCGTTGTACGACAAGCAAGTCAAAAATTTCTCCGGGAATTTGTCGGCTGTCAAAAAGCGTTTTAGCTTGTGTTGTACTAGTTAGCTTATATAGATTAGGATTACTTGTCACCACACCATAAACTTCCTTTTTTGTAAATGCTTGAGAAATATTAACTTCCCTTGTATTGAGGATATTAATTTCCTCAAAGGGAATTTGATTGCGGATCAGGTAACGATCAAGCAAATAATGCCGGGAAGAATATTTTACCAGCGCAAAGTTTTTACCCCGCAAACTATGAACATTGGTATCCACCTCATTGGGCAATAAAATAGCTTCATTACCACTGCTTTCATTGGTGATCAAAATAACATCAGCTTCTATTTCTCGCTTAACGAGTTGAGCAATGGCATCAATGTTAGATATAGCAATCGCGTGAACTTCTTCTGTCAGAAAATTATCAATAGTTTCTTGATAATTTGCTGACACAAATTGGATGTCAACTGTTTGCTTGATTTGTTGAAAAAGGTTTTCTTCATCAGCAAGATACCATGGCATCCAAGCGATATGAGGGGCTACTGCTAAGGTAAGTTGTTTGTTAGGCAGATTACCTTTATCGGTCATAGCACTTCTTTCCTTGCTACCCCAAATAAGAAGATATGCACCTAAGGAACTAAGTATGATTATAACTAATAACACTGAAATAATGCGATAAAACGACATTTTAGATTTTAGATTTTAGATTTTAGATTTTAGATTTTAATCGATACACCATTTTCTGATATATGGACAAATATCCATTCGGTTCCTGTTTCAACCAAACTGGTTGTAATAAAATTCCAAAGCAGGCATGGAAAAAGGCATTAACTTCAAAGATTTTTACTGTATTTAAACTAAAACATGTTTCAAATTAATTGAAAGTAAAGTTTTGATCCAATAATAAACCATTAATAAACCATAAAAATCGTAGTGATATAGTCAAATTCAGCAAAGTTTAAATTATTGATTTTATAACTATAACTTGAAAAATCTTTAGAAGAAAAACCCCTTTAATGAAAATCAATAAATTTAGTTTCCTTTTAGTTTTGACTTATACACAGGTGCTTTCAACAGATTAAAATTATTGATTTGCTCAAAATTTTTTCGGTATATTGTTAGATTTTGGATAAAAGGGTGAAAAAATTTTCAACGATATGTCCTATTTAAAATTATTGATTTGTTCAAGAATTTGATCGGGTGTGTAGGGTTTTTGCACCAGTGCTTTACCTCCTTGCATTTCAGCCCACATACGATCCGCCTTTTGCCCTTTGCTGGTTACAAAAATAACCGGAATATTCTTAGTAGAATCATTATGGCTAATTTCTCTGCAAGCTTGATAACCATCCATTTGTTGCATCACCACATCCATAAAAATCAGATCAGGTCGTTCTGCACTTGCCTTTTCAATGGCCTCAACACCAGAACTAGCAGCAATAACCGTATAACCGGCATCAGAAATAATATTTTGAATATTCATCCGGTCCACCATAGAATCATCCACAACAAGGACTTTATTAATGGACATCAAAACACTCTCCTTAGAATTGTGAATTGTGAATAAATGAAAGATGAAAAGGATTTTAGACTAAAAAATCTTATCTCAGCCATTTTATTTCTATTTTATTTCTATAACTAACTGTTTACGCATTCAATTGTGCAACATTGGGCAGGTATTTTTTGATAACTTCTTTCAGTTCTTCCTGCTCAACCGGTTTTGTTAAATACTCATTAGCTCCAGCCATAGTACCTCTCATTTTATCAATCCGTCCACCTTTACCAGTTAACATAATAACAGGCGTATTTTTAGACAGTTTATGAGTCTTAATCTCTCTACAAACTTTAAAACCATCAATACCAGGCAACATTAAGTCTAAAAAAATAATGTCATAAACTTTCTTTTGGGTATATTCCAAACCCTCTTCACCTGTCTCAGCAAAGTCAATTTCCATCCCATAAAGCCCCAATTGAATCTCCATAGACTTACGTACTGATAACGCATCATCAACTACCAGAGCTTTAACCCCACTACTTGTGGTTTTTATCGCACTTTGAGCAGCACGTAGGGCAGCATGAGCCTCTTCATCAAGTGCATCATCTTCGCCGCCTACTACTAACTCTGGTACATGTTTAAGTTCTTCAATAGTCACCTTATCAAGGGTTTCCAAGACTCGCTTTAAAGTGAGAGGCCGCCGCAAATACCGAGACCCATTTGCATCACTAGGAATACTTTTAGCGACAAAAACGACGGGCGTATTGCTATGGTGGACACTAAAACTGCGCCAATCACTCATTGCATTAGCATCCTCTGCATCAACCATAACAATTTCAGCACGATCTCGCTCTGCTACACTCACCATAGCATACTGGCGTGGGCGGGATGCGGCTAATTTAAAAATACTACCCAAAGTATTCTGCTCATTAGGTGCGAGACCAAATACTGTTACATTAAAAATTTTATCCATGACTTTTTGATTTTCGATTTTATTCAAATGAAGTTATACTGTAACCGAGTTCAAAATGACTTTATTGATTTCCGGTTTTTGATTTCATTCAAATGAAGTTATGCAGCAACCGAGTTCAAATTTAATATCGATTTCAGATTGTAAAGGTTGTTCGTTAGTTTGTTGTTCAAAAAAGCGAATTGTAAAACGTTGTTTGCCCCCATTAATTTCTGGATAACAAGTATGTTCTATTGGCATCATGACCTGAATCATCTGATAAGCGACATTAGTATTTTCCAATTTAGATTGAAAAAAACCACCCAAAGCAACCTCTTGTGAAACAACAGCATTGTTACGAATAAAGTAGAGATTTAATTCAAGGGCTTCATGCAGTGGCTCATAAGGTTCTAACCATTTGCTTAATTCACTTTGGCGTTGTTTAGGTCCTTTTTGGAGCCAATAATAGAAACCTGGTAAATCACTTCGGCTTGTTCCCCCTAAAATTGCTCGCCGTTTTTGCACCAAGTGAATTAATTTTTGCTGTAAAGAATATTTATCCCCGTTAGTGTCGACTTTTCCTAATTTATCTATAATAATTGTGGTTTGAGTTAATAAATCATTGAGACGAGAACTATCCACTTCTGGGGTGCGTTGCCACTGTGCGAGGTGTTTTGCATGAATTGTTAAATCTCTTATAAGTGCCGTTTTAAAATCAAATCGGTTTAGAAATTCATTAATTTCAATATAACGATTAATGACAGCACGACTGTCCCACTCACTGGGTCCTTTGAGATGATAAACAATATCTTCAAAAAGATATTCAAGTCGCAAAAAATTTTTCATTGGATCAGAAAGTGGTTGTTCATAGATAACTTTTTTTTTCATACAATTTTGGCGAATGGCTTTTGTTTAAAGGCGAAATACTAAAAAATCACTTTTGTGATCGTTTTTGTGTGCAAAAACTTTAAAAATAATAAAAATAATAAAAATATTTTAATTTTAAATATTAATCTGAAGATAAAAATTTATTCGTGCTATCCATTTTTGCACACAAATAACGGGTAACGCGAATTTCAATTTGACCATTAAACAAAAGCTATTCACAGATAGTATTATTTTTTGTCTTAAAAAATTTAATAGCCGAAATTATTTAATGATCCTATCATTTCGTGTTAAACGATACAATAATTGTATAAAAAAAGAATAATATGGAGTATATAGGCAATTTATCGATTTTGGATTTCACGCTTAAAGTTTTTACACGAAAAAAAAACGAGACTCTCCCTCAATTTTTGAGTTCAAGGTAACGTCTATGCAACGCATTGACCTTAAGTTGTAAACTCTCTAAATTTTCATTGTTATCAATCACATCATCTGCTTTTCCTAATCGAGTTTCTCTATCGGTTTGAACGTTAAGGATTTCTTCTACCTGTTGTTGACTAATTCCATTACGCCTCATTAAACGTTGCCTTTGTAACTTTTTCTCACAATCAACCACTAACACACGATCTACCCTGTCCCATTGTTGCGTTTCTAACAATAAAGGAATACTGAAAATACAATAAGTGATTTGAGGCAATTGTTGCCATTGATCCTCCATCGCCTTAAAAATCGGCGGATGTAAAATAGCCTCCAACTGCTGGCGTTTCAGTGAGTCTTTAAAAACTTGTTGGCGCAATTCAGCACGTTTAAGACAACCGGTGTCATCAATAATCGACGTACCAAAGGTTTGAACAACGCGTTCTAAAGTCGGTTGACCAGGCTTAACCAGTGCATGAGCAATGACATCTGCATCTATAATGGGGATACCTATCTGAGCAAATAGGTTAGAAACGCTGGTCTTACCAGAGGCAATACCCCCAGTCAACCCCACTCTTATTGGTAACATTTTAAAGGCATTGGACATTAGGCATTTCTGTCAATCAAAAACTAAAAATCAAAAAAGGTGACCCCCACAGCAAGCTAATCCACCCAGCGGCTGCAAGATAAGGGCCGTAAGGAATCGGTACATTTTTATCATGACCCCGTCTTAAAACAAGAAAAATACCAACCACTGCACCAACCAATGACGACATAAAAATAATAAAAGGCAATTGTTGCCACCCAAGGAAAGCACCAAGCATTGCGAGCAACTTAAAATCACCATAACCCATCCCCTCTTTTTTAGTGACTAACTTAAAAAGCCAATACACAGACCATAATAATAAATAACCAGCCATTGCCCCAATAATTGCAGAGATAATATCGGTGTAAAGACCAAATAAATTACAAAAAAGACCTAACCATAAAAGAGGTAAAGTAATACTGTCGGGTAATAATTGATGGTCAAAATCAATCAGACTGGCAGCGAGCAATGCCCAAGTCAATGCCAATGCCCCCAACAAGGGCCAACCAAAGCCAAACCGATAAGCTATACTAACGGCCAATATCGCGCTTAAGGCTTCTACCAAAGGATAACGTAGTGAAATCGCTTGATGACAAGCAGTACACTGACCGCGTTGCCAAATAAAACTGATAATAGGAATATTTTCCAAAGCTGTGATGAGGTGACCACAATGGGGACAACGGGAACGGGGCATCCAAAGATTAAAAGACTCACAATGTTTAGGAGATGTCACATTAAAATTTGTTGCAATAAATAATTGGCGGATCCGACGTGGTTCAAGCCCAAGTTTCTTTAAGAAAATGAGTTTTTTAAAGTTGTCAATATTATTATTGTACTGGTAAAACTCTGCACATTCCTGTTGAAACGAACATTCCATCATAATAGGTAAACGATAAATCACCACATTAAGAAAACTGCCAACAATCAATCCTAATATTCCAACAACTAAAATAAGGACACTAGGTTCTGTGGCTAAAAGGGTCAATATATTCATTGTTAATTGTTAATTGTTAATTGGATTCTTCAAATTTTTCACTTTTCGTTTTTCACTTAATTCACTTTTCACTACATCTGTCCGCCCATTGAAAAGATAGGTAAATACATTGCCAATACCAAACCACCAATAACTACTCCCAAAAATGCCATAATCATCGGCTCCATCATAGCACTCAATGACTCAACCAAAGTATCGACCTCCTCCTCATAATAATCGGCCACCTTATTTAACATTTTGTCAATGTCACCAGATTCTTCCCCAATTTGTGTCATTTGAACACACATATTAGGGAATACTCCACTTTCACGCATACTTTCAGCCAATGTTATGCCGGTTGAGACTTCTTCTTTAATTTTCATGGTCGCTTCATAATAAACAATATTACCGGTAGCCCCCGCCACAGAGTCCATCGCTTCTACCAGAGGCGTACCCGCTGCAAACATGGTGGCCAAAGTACGAGTAAAACGTGCGATTGCCGATTTAGTCAGCAGATCCCCAAAAAGCGGTAACTTTAATGACAATTTTTGTAAGAAATTTTGAAAAGCCACCGAGCGTTTTTTTGCTTGGCCAAAAGCCACTTTTAAACCAACAATAATACCTAGCACAGGCATCCAATTAGCAACCATAAAATCGGACATATTCATTACCATTTGAGTTAAGCCCGGTAATTCACCCCCAAAGCTTTCAAACATTTCCGCAAAAACCGGCACCACGTAAACAAGCAAAATAACACTAACAATCATAGCCACGACTAGAATAGAAATGGGATAACTCAAGGCTCCTTTGATTTTCTTTTTCATCCCTTCACTTTTTTCTTTATAATCCGCCAGCTTATTTAATAAAGATTCTAAGATACCCGCTTGTTCACCAGCCTCAATAAGATTACAAAATAAAGAATCAAAATATTGTGGATGTTTACGCAATGCATCCGCCATTGTTCCGCCTGCTTCCACATCTGCTTTAATGCTCATGACTAATTTCTGAAAACTGGGGTTTTCATGGCCCCCTGCAACCAAATCAAACGACTGTAATAGAGGTACACCCGAACTCATCATCGTTGCCATTTGACGAGCAAACAAAGCAATATCTTTAGTCTCAATCGGTTTTTGACTCAGTGCTGCTAAAAAATCTTTCGGTTTTTTCTTAACCTTTGATGGAGTAATACCTTGTTTGCGGAGTGTTGCTTTAATCGCCGCCTCAGACTTACCTACCAGTTCTCCCTTCCGTTTCTCGCCTTTTTTATCCTTACCTTCCCAAACAAACATTATCTCTGTTGCTGCTTTTGCCGCCATAATAAACTCCTTTATTTTTTAGGAGGAAAGGGTCAATTATTAAAAATAGCTTGAAGTAAATCCCTTTTTGTATCTAATCTATCAAATAGTATTTAGGTAACTCCAAAAAAATAATATACCAGCCGAGGGCAACCACAAGGGATTGCCCCTACAATATTCAATCAATGTAAGGGTAATCCTTTATGGTTACCCCTTTCGTTAAGTGGTATTTAAATTTTTTGGAGTTACCTTACGTAGATACAATTCCGGACTTGTAACGGTTTAGGATGATTACCACTTGAAGCATGATTCAATTTCAAGTAATACTTAGAGTTCTTTACTATATGTTATGTTGTAAATTTTGATAAAACACAGCTAAAGAACTCTTATACATCTTATAGTTGTTACCTTAAAAAAAACTTTCTTGAACCATGCCGTCATTACATTCGTATTAGTTTCAATAAATTTAGCGACTACTCCCATCACGCAAATACTATATTCCCCTTTCCTTACACATTAATCATTATTCTTTATTAACAACACGATTCACCTCCTCTAAAGAAGTAAAACCATCTCTCGCTTTCTTAAGACCAGACTCGCGCAAATCAGGAATTCCTTCCAGACGGGCTTGATCTGCTAAGCCAATCGCATTACTGCCTTCCATAATCAAACGTTTCAAGGCTTCCGATATTGGCATTACCTGATAAATACCTACGCGTCCTTTATAGCCAAAATTACCACATTGACTACATCCTTTGGGTTGATAGAGTTTTATCTCAGCAATATCCTCTTTTTTAAAGCCTTCTTCTAAAAGGGCATGTTCTGGAATGTCCTGTTCTACCTTGCAAGTGCATAGGCGACGACATAACCGCTGTGCCATAATCAGGTTTACCGAGGTACCGATGGCAAAGGGCGGGATACCCATATCGATCATCCTCGTTAAGGTTTGGGGTGCATCATTGGTATGCAGTGTGGACATTACCATGTGACCCGTACTCGCCGCCTTAATCGCAATCCCTCCAGTTTCTAAATCCCGAATCTCACCCACTAAGATGATATCAGGGTCTTGTCGCAAGAACGCCTTAAGGGCTTTGGCAAAACTCATCCCTGTTTTTTCATCAATCTGCACTTGGTTAACACCTGGCAGATTAATTTCTACCGGGTCCTCTGCGGTTGAAATATTAACGCCTTCCTTATTGAGAATATTGATACCAGTATACAGAGAAACCGTTTTGCCACTGCCCGTTGGGCCAGTCACTAACACCATGCCATAAGGATTAGCTAATGCTTCCAAATATAAACGCTTTTGTTCTTCCTCATAGCCCAAAATATCAATATTTAGATTGGCCGCTGAAGAGTCCAATATACGCATCACGATTTTTTCACCCCATAAAATGGGGCAAGTACTCACTCGAAAGTCAATGGACTTACTGCGTGATATTTTCAGTTTTATGCGACCATCTTGAGGGACGCGGCGTTCGGAAACATCAAGACGCGACATTACTTTGATACGAGCTGCTAACTTTCTAGCTAAACCGATTGGGGGATTGGTGATAACCCTAAGCATGCCATCAATACGAAACCGAACTCGATAGAACTTTTCATAAGGTTCAAAGTGCAAATCGGATGCACCCATTTTGATGGCATCGAATAACATTTTGTTGACAAATCTAACAACAGGAGCTTCATCAGCTTCGTTTTTCTCTTCTTCCTCTTTGCCATCCCCTTCTTCTTCTAGCTCAATATCATCTAAATCACCCCCCAAATCTTTCATGGTATCATCAAATAATTCAATGGCACGCTCAATCACTTTGGTAAGTTTATCTTGCTCTGCTAAAATCGGTTCAGTGTGCATTTTGACATGGAATTTAATATCATCCAATGCATGAACATTGGTAGGATCAGAAAGGGCTATAAAGAGACGATTACCACGAACAAACAGTGGTAGGGCTTGATGTTTTTCTAATAGCTTTTGATCAATCAGCTTGATGACTTCAGGATTAAGATCAATGCTGTCAATATCAAGAAGAGGAATACAAAATTCTTGGGCGGCCGCCCATGCCACTTCATGGTTAGTTGCCAGCTTTTCTTTGATAAGATAAGTGACCAAAGGGATATTTAATGAGAGTGATTTATCAAAAGCTTCACTCGCCTCGATTTCAGTCAAAAGGCCATCAGCTGCTAACTTACGTGCAAGTCCAGTCAGATTAAATTCAGATTTTTTATTTTCGATTTTCGATTTAGTCATGTAGAATGTAAAATGGACAATAGACAATCAAATAATAGGAAAATAATCACTTTATTTGTGATTTTTTAATAAAAATAGGGGTGGGTTCAAAAAATCTGGACAGATAGAAATTTTCCTGATTGTAACAGATTTTTGGGACACCATACCCCCCTAACCCCCCGTACACGGGTGGAACCAAACATCATTCGACACTTTGCTTTAATTTTTCTATTTTGGGACTTCCCCTTGTGTATGGGGGGTTAGGGGGGTAAAAAGGTAGGTGTCCCCAAAATTCGTTATAATCAGAAATTTTCTTAATCTTATTTCATTAAAACCCAATTTTACATCTTAACATTTTTCATTATCAATTTTGATAGAGTAAGATTAAGAGTACGATTAAAATAAAAGTGTTACCTCACTATTATTATTTCTAACCCTTTCCCCCAATTTTTCCCAAGTCTAAAAAATTCTTGAGTAAAGTATGTCCTTGTTGTGTCAAAATAGATTCTGGGTGAAATTGAACCCCTGTGATTTGATGTGTTTGATGTTGTATCCCCATGATTTCTTCTATATCACCCTCTGGCGTTTGCGTCCAAGCAGTCACAGATAAACACGAAGGTTTTGTGGCTTGTTCAATCACTAAAGAATGATAGCGTGTCGCAGTAAAAGGGTTTGGAATACCTTTAAACATGCCTTGCCCTCGGTGATAAATTAACGATGTTTTACCATGCATCACCTGATGCGCCTTAGTAATAAAACCGCCAAAAGCTTGGCCAATGCTTTGATGACCCAAGCAAACACCTAGTAGTGGCACGATGCCAGCAAATGCTTTTATCACAGCCACAGAAATACCTGCTTGATTTGGAGTACAAGGCCCAGGTGAGATCACAATATATTGTGGTGTCAAAGCTTTGATTTCTTCTAAAGTGATTTGGTCATTACGATAAACTTTTACTTGAAGACCTAACTCGCCAAAATATTGGACTAAGTTATAGGTAAACGAATCGTAATTATCTATCATTAACAACATAAGTATAATATATAATGTGAATATAATGTAAAATGTAAAATGAAACAGGTAATAATAAAAATGAGTTATAGCTAGGATTATCTTAAATTTGATATTCTCAAATTTTATATCCTATCAAAAATTCACAAACCTTGATAAGCCATTTCTACAGCCTTAAATACTGCACGGCCTTTATTCATTGTCTCATCCCATTCTTTAGCGGGTACTGAATCGGCCACAATACCGGCACCTACTTGAATAGAAAGCCTTTGGTCCTTAATGATGGCTGTACGAATTGCTATTGCCGTATTGATATCACCTTGCCAACTCAAATAACCTACTGCACCTCCATAAATTCCCCGTTTAATGGGTTCCAATTCGTCAATGATTTCCATGGCCCTGATTTTTGGTGCTCCACTTAGCGTCCCAGCGGGTAAGGTTGCTTTTAAAACTGCTAGAGGGTCAAGCCCTGGTTTTAATTGCCCGATGACATTGGAAACAATGTGCATAACATGGGAATATCGTTCAATCAACATTTTTTCAGTGACTTGTACTGTACCTACTTTAGCAATTCGACCTACATCATTGCGTCCTAAGTCAATCAGCATTAAATGTTCTGCCAGCTCTTTAGGGTCTGCTAATAATTCTTTTTCTAAAGCCACATCTTCTGCCTCATCACATCCCCGAGGACGGGTACCTGCGATTGGACGCACTGCGACTTGTTCGCCTTGTTTCCGCACTAAAATTTCTGGCGAAGAGCCAACAATATAAAAATCTTCTAAATCTAAATAATATAAGTAAGGAGACGGATTTAAGAAACGGAGTGCCCGATAAATGTCCAAAGGGGGAACTTCAATTGGTACACTGAGCCTTTGCGATAATACTGCTTGCATTATATCGCCTTCATTGATATAAGTTTTTATACGTGTTACTGCTTGTTCAAAGGCTTGACGCGGAAAATTGGAAGTAAAATCCGTTTCTCCCAGAACGATTTTAGATTTTGGATTATTGAAAGATTGGATTTTCGACTTAAAATTTTTATCCCAATTTCCTTCTCCCCGCAATTGCTTGATAAGGTCATCTAAGTACCGATTTGCGTTAGCAAAAGCATTCTCTTTCACCGGATTGGCATGAACAATCAGATGGAGATTATTTTTAAGATTATCAAAAACCACCACTTTATCAGAAACCATCAATAAAATATCAGGTGTTTGTAGCGGGTCTTCTAATACTTTAGCGGCTAATTGAGGCTCAATGTAACGCACAGTGTCATAACCAAAGTAGCCAACCAAACCGCCAGTTAGTGCGGGTAGTTCGGTTAAAGTGGGTACCTTAAAACGTTTTAAAAATGTAGTGATCCAGGCAAAAGGATCTGAAACAGTTAATTGTTCTTCGATTTGGTGATTAGTCTGTACAGTTACTTGATAACCTTGTACTCGAACTACTGTTTCAGCAGGCAAACCAATAATGGAATAACGGCCCCATTTTTCTCCTCCATGGACAGATTCTAATAAATAAGAATAAGGTGCATCTTTGGCCAATTTGAGGTAGGCACTTAACGGGGTATCTAAGTCTGCCAACACCGTTCTTTGGATAGGAATTCGGTTATACCCTTGGACAGCCAGTTGAGTAAATTGTGCTTCAAACATGGTTTCTTATGGTGAATGATAAGTGGTGAATTATAGCATTTCTCAATTCTTAATTTTCTTATTTTTCAATTATTATTGAATTCGGTAACTCAGCCAATGAATCAATCACAACATCAGCACCTGCTGTCCGAATATCGTGGCCGTGGTTATAACCATAAGTAACACATAAGATAGGGAAACCTGCTGCACGGGCAGCTTGGATATCATTGGTGGAATCGCCTATCATTAGAGATTGTGCTGGTGCAATCCCAAAGTGATTAGCAACATGCAATAAAGGCATTGGATCAGGCTTTTGTTTGGGTAAAGTATCACCACTAATAACAAGCTGAAAATCATTGAAGAGATTTAACGCTTTTAACAGGGGGATAGTAAATTGCTCTGCTTTATTAGTAATACAAGCCAAAGGGAGGTTTTGGGATTTTAGCCAGTCGATGCCCTGACGAACTCCTGAAAAAAGGCGACTGTATTGGCCATTACATTCTTTATAGCAAATTTCAAAAAGATGAAATGCCGTTTTAAATAAGGCTTCCTCAGGTTCGCCAGACATTTGGTCCACTAAAGCCCGTTTAACGAGACGTTCGACACCATTACCAATCCACTGTCGTACTTTTTCTTCCCCCCGCTGTGGTAAGTCTAGTTGAGACATCATCCCATCAATAGCATAGGCTAGGTCTGGAACGCTATCGACGAGGGTCCCATCTAAATCAATAAGGACAAGTTGGACTTTTAATTTTTGATGTGGGTCTTTGGACATTATCATCCCTCACTTTGCATCATGTTTGTTCGCATTTTATCAATAGTGGCTTTATAATCTTTGCTTTGAAAGATGGCGGATCCGGAGACAAAGGTATCAGCTCCAGCACTGGCAATTTGACCAATATTATCGACTTTCACACCGCCATCAATTTCAAGACGAATTTGGCGACCGCTGGTGTCTATGAATTGGCGCACTTGTCGTAATTTGTCTAAAGCACTGGGAATAAAGGATTGGCCGCCAAAGCCAGGATTAACCGACATGAGGAGAATCATGTCGATTTTGTCGATGATGTATGGGAGGATATCAAGGGGAGTAGCAGGATTAAAGACGATACCAGGCTGACAACCGCAATCTCTGATGAGTTGAAGAGAGCGATCTATATGTTCTGAAGCTTCAGGATGGAAGGTAATATAGGTAGCACCAGCTTTGGCAAAGTCGGGAATAATGCTGTCCACCGGTTTGACCATTAAGTGGACATCAATGGGAGCGGTAATGCCATGTTGACGCAGGGCTTTACAGACTAAAGGCCCAATAGTGAGATTGGGAACATAGTGGTTGTCCATTACGTCAAAGTGGACCATATCGGCACCAGCAGCCAGGACTTCAGTGACTTCTTCCCCTAGACGGGCAAAGTCTGCCGACAAAATAGAGGGGGCAATCAAATAATCAGGCATGAATAATATCTCCCATATATTAACTTAAATTTTTAAGGAATTGAACTACAAATTCTGTTTTTGCGATTAAAAAAGTGCCATCTCAGTTTTTTTAATTTCTAATTTCAGCAGGAAATAAGGTACAATTTTTTGAAACTATGAATAGTGGTTTTCAATTAACTAGAATACAAAATTATATTTTATTTATCAAATAGTTAAATAATATAAATGTATTTTACTCCATCAGAAAATGCTATAACTTAGGTTTCGGAAAATCCTGCGTAATGAACGAAACAACAAATTTTAGTATTGGCGAAGGTATTAATTACTGATGTTACGCAGCACGTTTCTTAAAGCCTTATCAAGGAAAATAACAAAAGCAATTTCGAGTATACCGAAAAGGTTTGTTATCTATAGAAACTATTTACTTGATGTTCACTTTTTTTTAAACCGTATATAACTACAGGGATTACTTATAATAAAGGATAAG
>JAUCGK010000335.1 GCA_030378085.1 Candidatus Parabeggiatoa sp. HSG14 | reverse complement strand
TCTTTCACCAAATTATCGAAGGAAAGATAGGCAGAAAACGGTAACCAGTAATACTTTATGAAACGCCATAAAATTTCAATGATGTTTAATTCAGGATGTGGGTAAAAATTTTATTATAAGTCCCTTTAATGCTTGTTTGTTCCCATTTATCTATCCACGTTGAAATGGTATTACGATGTACTCCAAATATATTTGCAATTTCATCAATACCATAACCCCTGGCACTTAGTAAAATAACTCGGACACGTCTACGATTCTGTGGTTTTTTTGAATCGAAGATGACTCTTTCTAAGTCATTTATTTGCTCTTTAGTTAGCTTCGATACAAATTTTACGGGTATTTCATTTTTTGACCTATTGGTAATTAGTTTTTTAATTCCTTTGTTATATCACAAAACTTGTGCTTCAGTACTTATTACATCATTCAGATTATCGGGAAAAGTACGCTGCCAACCTAAAACGAGAACTTCCCCGTTTACCCATGACTCCCGATTTTTGGGCATTTTCAGAATCAGGCGAAAAGCTGGCTGAATTGCATTTAAACTACGAAGATGTCACGCCCTATCCGCTCAAAGCGATTGAAAACCCAAAAGTGCCGTTTAGTCTCAACGTCGAAAAAATGAGATTATCCAAAGATAAGAAACAACTGAAATACAACGACTTTCTAACTTTGGATGGCATACCTCAGCAAGCGTTTGAATATAAATTGGGTAATCGTTCCGCTTTAGATTGGGTGATTGATCAATACCGTATCAAAGTAGATAAGCGCAGCGGAATTATCAACGATCCAAACCGACAGAATGATGAGGAATATATTTTAGAACTGCTAAAAAAGGTGATTACTGTCAGTTTAGAGACGATAAAGGTGATTGAAGCGTTGCCGGTAATGATTAATCACTGATGTTACGCACTGGAGTGCAAAATTTATTTAGCGATGAGTTGCACTCTATTAGTTGGCAAAATGAATTTTGCACTCCAGTTTGGAAGCTATCTGCGTAACTTCAGTTAATCATTAAATTAAGTTTTGTCACAGTTAACAACAGTTAACAGTTGTTTCGGGAATTGCACGAAGTGGATTTCCCGAAACTCTTGCGGGTTATTTTTTTATGGGATTAGTAATTTTTCCCATAAATAAGATACTGCCTGATGAATTGTGACGAATTAGGAAGATAAAAGGATGATCGGCACGAAACGTAGGTGTAGGAGGTGGCATGCCTCTTGTGCCAACAAAGACAGCAGTTGCTGCCGCCGCTTCAGTCCCTTTCTCATTAACATCTACAAAAGCTTGATGAATAATAGAGGTTAAGGAAAGTTCTTTTTCACCATCAATACCAGAAAAATCAGCTTTTCCATTAAAAGCATCGGGCATACCCATTGATGCCAGCATTTTAGATAATTCAAACCCAGTATTTATTTTAAATTTTGGCAAATATACCCGAATTTTTTGCCACCGAAAACGACTCACCCATTCATCAAGTCGTTCAACACTAAGCGATTTTTCCAGTTTAGCAAGTCCGTTTCGTTGCTGTGGAAGAATAACAATCATAGAAAGCGTTTTATCATCAATGCTAGCTGCATTCGACTGATTTCCTGCATAAGGTAGCTCAAGCACTTGAACCATTTCGTCTTCTGTATAACCAAAATAATCCTTCTGGTTCATCATCTGTACATCGACAGACTTTTTGGGAGTCATCCAAAACGGTGTATTGACTGTGTTGGTTTCGTCAAATGGATTGGCCCAATTACCTTTGAAGTAAATGGCATTAACAAGGATAAGGCGAGTTAGGGAAGTGATAGAACCCTTCTTGACAAGATTTTTGATTTTATCGTTCGTTTTGTCTTCCACCCACTTATTGATTTCTTGGCGAGCTAAGGCGGCTTTATCTGCTTTTTGGAAGTCAGCATTTTTCACTGCCGCCTTATAATACTTTTCTACCAAGTCAGTAAAAGCGGAAAGAAAGGGATATTCTTCTTGTCCCCAAAGTGCATTAGCAATGCGTAGTTTAATATTGCTCCCTTGCGCTGCATTGACTTGATCTTGTAAGAGACTAAAAGCAGGATGAAGCTCATTCTGATCTTCAGGAAAATGTAAAACCTGAGACATTTGAGCCGCTGTATTTTTCCGCGCCCCCACATAAGTCATTGCAAGCGCAGTTGACAAACTATAGGGAGAAAAAAACAAGTTGTCACTATTTTTCTCCCTTAATTGCGCGTAAAGGTTAAGTGCAAAAAGTGTATTACCGCTTACCACTTTGTTAACCAGTCCAAAAGCCGTATTGTCTTCCATCACTGTGTTATCCGTTTCCGTATCATCAGCCCATACAGAATGGCCTATTGTAAAAGAAATAAAAAAAATCATTGTACGACAAATTAAACATTTTTTCAGTTGCATCGTTTTCTCCTATTTGCCTGTCAATTTTATAGAGACGCACGGCCGAGACGAAGGGCCGTAAAGACGCACAACCGTGCGTCTCTACAACAAGAAAAATTTCTCCTTATTTGGAAACCAATCCTTTAAATCCAACCTGTCCACATTTCTTGCCAGCCAGCCGACACGCATGATTAAGTGCAGTCGCCAAATCTTGTTGACGACACAAACCATCAATAATACCTGCATTAAACGTATCCCCCGCGCCCAACGTATCTATTATCTGTGATGGTGGATAAGCCGGATTATGCAACAAAGTACCATCCACTTCCAAAGCATAACCTCCTTTCGCGCCCCACGCGCAAACAAGACGAGTATCTGGTATTTGTTGCTGCATCTTCTGCAAAAATAATGCCGGATTATCTATATTTGTATCACTTTGTGCAAATGTTTTTGAAAACAATAACACATCCACCTGAGTAAACAATTGTTTTATAAGAGGACGGGGTTTTTCTATTTCCAACGAAATGGGTAGATCAGGATATAATTGTTTAACGTATTCTAACATACGAGCGGTTTCAATCACATTACGCCCTTCAAAGTGTAACCAATTAAAACATGATAAGTCAATTTTTTGGAAATCCGCAAAGCTAAATTCTGACAAATCGCGATGATGAATAATTGTGCGTGAACCATTACGTTGATTTAAAATAATATAAGAAACAGGCACTTTGCCTTGAGAATCGACTCGGCTTAAACTCGTATCAATAGCATAAGATGTTAAGTCCTCTAAAATTTTTTGTCCGTCTGGTTCATCTATCAAAACACCACCCCAAGTACAATGATGTCCTAATTGACTTAAAACAACAAGCGTGTTAGTCGCATTACCACCCCGACAGATACGCTGATTGATAGCGTGTATTTTACTATCTTCATCAGGATAACCATCAACGATATTAATAACATCTAGGGTAGCAATACCAATACCTAAAATAGAACTCATAATTTGATAATTGCCAATTATAAATTTTTTAAAAGGTATCACATATTTATAAAAAAATACAATTTAATTTATTTGAATTCAAGGGAGATTCAGAGAAGAAGTTTTGATAGGAAAAAAGGATTAGACTTGGAATTAAAAAGGGTTACTTGGCTGGAGTGTTTTTCTATAGAGGAATGTGAAGTCGAAAAACTTTTCCTCTCTTTATAGAAAACGAAAAAGTAGTGAAAATTAGTCAATGGAATCAACGCCAATTAATCCTATGCCTTATGTGCTGGTAGTACTCATAATAACTGTATAGGCATCTGCGGGTAAATCTATCAATAATCCTGCATCTGATGGTTCTGGAAGATGAAATCTCACTGATATTTCACTGGCACGCGCCGAAGCTTGCCAATTGTCATTAACGGCAAGTACATCGCCATGTTGCTACATCATAATTAATTGGTATATTCTCTAAATTTCCAGGAAAAAACCTGACAGGTTTCCAAAACCTGTCAGGTTTACCTACACTTTTTGAGAAGATACCTTATTTCGATATAGCACGGATTACTTAACAAAAGCACTAGGGTTTATTGATCCTGAATTTAGAAAAATACACCCCTGGTCTGGGGTGATGAAAATCGTCAATTTTTAGTAGACTTTTAAAATGTTAAAGTTGTATCATTTTTCTGTCACCAAAGACAACTGAAAATAGGAACTCACATGTCACTTAATGCCTCATATAAAAGTCCAGCTCATAAATTACTTAAATGGTTCAAAGAAAGCCGTGATAGTTGGAAAACCAAATATCATGAATTAAAGAAAAACTTTAAACAATTGGAAAATCGAATAAGGTTTTTGGAATCTTCCAAAAATCGATGGAAAAAAGAAGCTATTGAATTGCGAGCTGCCCTCAAAAAAAAACAAATTGATACCAATATCCCTGACATTACTATAACCCGCGGTGACTCTAACGCTAAAAAAGAAGAAAGTACTTGTCTAGTTATTAGCAACAATGACGCAGTCGCCGGGCATATTTATTCTGTTGAAGTTATTTTATGGCTCTCTGGTAATTTGCGTTGTAAAAAACAATAGTAAAAACATAATATTATAACTAACGGAAGCAAATAAGGGAATCATGACAGATTTTGATTCTTTGAATTAAACTCAGGCTTCTCCAATTT